>JAUSJA010000018.1 GCA_030647905.1 Gemmatimonadaceae bacterium
GCCCTGTCTCTGTGAGGATTGGGGCTGCGCCGGCATCGGAGCGGCGGGTAGTGGGTCAGTTTAGCCATGTCTCTGCACTTGCCACGAAGCACACGGAGGAAAACGGTTGTTGGGATTGCTGGAATCGACATACGAAGATTGAGGCGTTTTTCACCGTGTCTTCGTGTCTCCGTGGCACGCAGGGCGGCTCGCCTCCATCCTGCCAACTGGAAACTGACCCACTACGGGAGCGGCGATCCCGCTTGACATGGTAAGTATATAACTCTATACTCATATAGCGTTGGAGCGATATTCAATCGATCTTCCTACCCGGTACCATGACCAGTTCCGCTATCGCGTTGTACATGCTCGGCCTGAGCGGGCTGGCCACCCAGTCCGCCGGCGCACAGCTCACGCTCTCCGCAGCCATGCATCAGGCTGATCAGTCGGCCTACGCCAATCGCGTTGCCGCGGGCACGGCCGCCGCGCAGACAGCCCAGGCCATCGCCCCGCTGAAGGGGATCCTGCCGAGCGTACATCTCGAGGCCGGCTACGTCCGCACCACCGATCCTATCGGCGTGTTCGGCGCGAAACTGCGCCAGCGGATCGTCACGCCATCCGACTTCGATCCGCAGCGGTTGAACTACCCGGGCGCCATCGGAAACTACCAGAGCAGCGTCGTGCTCGAGCAGCCGGTGTTCATCGCCGACGCCTGGGCCGGTCGGAAGGCGGCGCGCCGTGGCGCCGATGCCAGCCGCGAGTCGGCAAGCTGGACACGGCTCTCGACGCGTGTTGACGTGGTGCAGGCGTACTACGGTGCCGTGCTCGCCGCCGAGCGGGCCGCCACGCTCCAGGTGGCGGCCCGCGCGGCGCACGCGCACGTGTCCCAGTCGGAAGCGATGGTGCGGCAGGGACTCGCGACGCGCTCCGACGCGCTCCTCGCCTCGGTGCGCGCGGGCGAGATCGACGTGCAGCTCGCCGAAGCGGATGGTGGCGCGGAGACGGCGCGTCACCAGCTCGCCATTATGCTGGGATTCGGCCAGGGTGATCTGCCAGTCGGCATGAACGCGCCAGCCGCGCTCCCGTCGGCGGATCGCATCCGGGCGGTAGTGGCGGCCGACACCACGTCGGCTCCTGCCGAGCCGCGCGCCGACGTGCGTGCCGCACAGGAAGGACTGGCGGCTGCGCGCGCCGACGCCCTCCGTGCGCGCGCTGCGTATCTGCCGCGCATCAATTCGTTCGCGCGGTACGACTGGAACGCGCCGAATCGGCCGTATGGCGGTGATCGGAACTGGACCGTCGGCGTGATGGCGTCGTGGAATCCGTTCGGCGGCGCGAGTGAGCTGTCCGATGTGCGCGCGACCGCGGGCCGCGCCATGGCGGCACGCGCCCAGACTGATGCGGCTCGGGCCAACGCCACGCTCGACATTGCGCAGACCCGGACCACGCTCGCCGTCGCGCTCACGCGGCTCGCCATCGCCGAGCGGTCGGCGGCGCAGAGCGCCGAAGCGCACCGGATCGTGTCGCGGAAGTACGAGGGCGGTCTGGCGACTGTGGTCGAGCTGCTGGACGCGCAAGCGACGGAGGTACAGAGCGCGCTGGCGCTGTCGCAGGCCCGCTATGGCGCCATCGTCGGGGCGGCCGAGCGCCGCCGCGCGCTTGGTGGCGATCCCGCGACGCTGGCGGCGCTCGATGATGCGGCGCGATCGCCCGCCGCATCCGCCGCGACGACGCTCACACCCACACCCCCAGATCTTTCGCGCACGCCAGCGCCAGTCGCGCCCAGCACGCGCTGACCTGAGCCGCACACCCCGAGGACACTCTCCCATGCACATCCGATTCGATGCCATCGCTGGCGCGGGGCTGCTCGCCATCGCCGCCGCGTGTTCACCATCAGAACCCAAGACGACCGAGGCCGCGCCGGTGCGCGTGGCCGGCAGTGTCTACACCGTGAAGGACACGACCGTTCAGACAGCGTTCGAGGCCGACGGCGTTGCACAACCGCTCCGTCAGGCGACGCTCAGCACCAAGCTCATGGGCACCATCCTGTCCGTGCTCGTGCAGGAAGGCGACGCCGTAGCCGCTGGGCAGCCGCTCGTGCGGATCGATGCGCGCGACCTGTCGGCCAGGCAGGCGCAGGTGGCAGCCTCGATCGCCGACGCGGAGGCCGCGCGGCGAGACGCCGCGACGCAGGCCGGGCGCATTCGTGCGCTCTATGCTGACAGCGCGGCAACACGAGCACAGCTCGATGCGGTCGAGACCGGCCTGGCGCGAGCGGAGGCGGGCGTGCACGCGGCGCGTGCCTCGGCGGCGGAGGTGAGCGCGATGAGCGCGTATGCCGTGGTGCGCGCGCCGTTCGCGGCCGTGGTCACGCGACGCTTCGTGGATCCGGGCGCGTTCGCGGCGCCGGGAGCGCCACTCGTGACGGTGCAGGATGGGACGCAGCTTCGCATCGCGGCGAGCGCGACGCCGGAGATAGCGCGCGCCCTGCGGCGTGGCGAGACCGTGCGTGCCACAATCGAGGGGACGACGGTGCAGGCGCGCATCGAGGGCGTAGTGCCGGCCGCCGCGGGCAACCTCTACACGATCAATGCGCTCGTCGCGAACCCGGGAGGGACGATCCTGCCCGGGAGTACTGCTGCGCTGCTGCTGCCACAGGGCGAGCAGGTAGTGCGCGTGGTTCCGGTGCGCGCGGTGTTACGCTCCGGCGATCTCACGGGGGTCACGGTGCGCGCGGCCGAGGGCGACGTGACGCGCTGGGTGCGGCTGGGGCGCACCATGGGAAGTGTGGTCGAGGTGACCGGGGGCCTGCGCGCGGGCGATCGGGTAGTCGTACCCGTCGGCGGGGCACCGCCCTCGGCTGGGGGGTACTGAGCCGTGGGCATCTCCGGACGCATCACGCAGGCATTCCTGCAATCCAAGCTGACGCCGCTCGTCGCCGTGGCGTCACTCGCGGTGGGGCTGCTCGGTATTCTCGCGACGCCGCGCGAGGAGGAGCCGCAGATCTCGGTACCGATGATCGACGTGATCTCGGCCATGCCGGGTGCATCGCCGAGCGAGGCCGAGAACCTGCTCGCCCGCCCCATCGAGCAGCGCATGCTCGAGATCCCGGGTGTGGACCACGTCTACACGATGTCGGGCGACGGCTACGCCATGGTGACCGTCCGCTTCAAGGTGGGCGAGGACCAGGAGCGGAGCGTGACCAGGGTCCAGGCCAAGCTTGCGAGCGCCATGGATCAGGCGCCTCCCGGTGCACTCCCGCCAGTGGTGAAGCCGCACTCGATCGACGACGTACCGGTGCTCACGCTGACGCTGCACTCCGCGAGCTACGACGCGAACATGCTGCGCCAGGTGGCGGGGCATGTGGAGGACGAGATCCGCACTGTGCCCGACGTGGCGCAGACATTCGTGGTGGGCGGCCAGCCGAAGCAGATTCGCGTGACGCTCGACCCGGCGCGGCTGGCGGCGAGCGGGGTGACGCCGGGCGAGGTGGCGGCGGCGATCAAGGGGGCGAACGCCCGGCTCCAGGCTGGCGAGCTCGCCACGGCCGATCAGGTATACCGCATCGACGTCGGGGCGCCGCTCGAGACACCCGCCGAGGTTGGGAGCGTGGTGGTGGCGATGCGCGGCGGCGCACCGGTGTACATCCGCAACGTCGCCGACGTGACGGCCAACTTCGGCGAGCCCACCACCTATGTGTCGCACCAGGGACGGCGCGGCGCGCCCGAGCCCGCGGTCACCATCGCGGTCGCGAAGCGCCATGGCGCCAACGCCACGCAGGTGACGCACGCCGTGATGGAGCGCGTGAACGCGGCGAAGGGGCGGCTGCTTCCGGCCGACGTGAACCTCACGGTGACGCGCGACTACGGCGAGACGGCCGGAGAGAAGGCGCGGGAGCTGATGCTGCACCTGCTCATCGCGACCGTGTCGGTCACGGCGCTCATCTGGCTGTTCCTGGGGTGGCGGGAGGCCGTCGTGGTGCTGGTGGCTGTGCCGGTCACGCTCGCGCTCACGCTGTTCGCGTACTACGCGCTGGGCTACACGCTCAATCGCATTACGCTGTTCGCGCTGATCTTCTCCATCGGCATCCTGGTGGACGACGCCATCGTGGTGGTGGAGAACATCTACCGCCACATGAAGATGGGCGACCGCACACCCGAGGTGGCGGCGGTGGAGGCCGTGGATGAGGTGGGAAATCCCACGATCCTGGCGACGTTCGCGGTGATCGCGGCGATCCTGCCAATGGCATTCGTCTCCGGCATGATGGGCCCGTACATGCGCCCCATCCCCGTGGGCGCATCGGTCGCAATGCTCGCGTCGCTCGCGGTGGCGTTCGTGGTGACGCCGTATCTGGCGTACCGGTTGCTCAAGGGCCACGTACACGAACACGCGACGCCGGCATCCGTCGCCGGTGCGCCCGCCACGGTGCCCGATCGCGCATATGAGTCGGAGGAACAGTCGCGCTTCGGCCGATTCTACGCGCGCATCATGACGCCGCTCATGGAGCGCCGGCGCTGGCGGCTGAGCTTCTACGGCGGAGTCGTAGGGCTGTTGCTCCTCTCGGTCGGACTGCTCTTCGTCAAGGCAGTGAAGGTGAAGATGCTCCCGTTCGACAACAAGAGCGAATTCCAGGTGGTGCTCGATCTGCCGGAAGGGACGACTCTCGAGACAACGAATGCGCTGGGTCAGGAGGTCGCCGGCTACCTGCGGCGCGTACCCGAGGTGAAGAGCACGGAGGTGTACGCCGGCACGGCAGCGCCGTTCAACTTCAACGGTCTGGTGCGGCACTACTTCATGCGTTCGGGGCCGAACGTGGCCGACGTGCAGGTGAACCTGCTGCCCAAGGGTGACCGGTCGCGCCAGAGCCACGCCATCGTCGTGGCTGTACGGCCAGGGATCGACGTGATCGCGCGCCGCTACGATGCGTCGGCCAAGGTTGCGGAGATTCCGCCCGGCCCACCCGTGCTCTCCACGCTCGTGGCCGAGGTGTACGCCGCGGACGACTCCACGCGCCTGGCGGCGGCGCGACAGGTGAAGCACGTGTTCGAGACGACGCCGGGTGTGGTGGACGTCGATTGGACAGTCGAGGCGCCGGGGCAGCAGCGCACGTTCCGCGTTGACCCCGTGCGCGCGGCGGAGGCCGGCGCGAGCGTGGAGCAGATCACGCAGACGCTGTATCTGGCCCTCTCGGGCGCCCCGGCCGGTATCACGAGCTCGGCGACCGCGCGCGAAGGGGTGGCCATCGTGCCGCGACTCCCGCTGGAGCAGCGCTCGTCGGCGGAGGCTCTGCTCACCCTCCCCATCGCGACCGCCACCGGACCGCAGCCGCTCGCGCGCTTCGTGAGCGTGGTCAGGGGAACCATCAAGAGCAGCCGCGTGCGCAAGGATCTGCGTTCAGCCATCTACGTGACGGGCGACGTGGCCGGTCAGATCGAATCACCGGTGTACGCGATCATGGAGATGAATCGCCGCCTGGACCAGATCCGCGTGAATGGCGCGGGCATCGCGCGCTACAACGCGGTGCAGCCGGACCGGCTCACCGAGACGGCCATCAAGTGGGACGGCGAGTGGCAGGTGACCATCGAGGTCTTCCGCGACCTCGGGCTCGCGTTCGCCATCGTGCTGGTGCTGATCTACGTGCTGGTGGTCGGCTGGTTCCAGTCGTTCAAGGTGCCGCTCGTGATCATGGCGCCCATCCCGCTGACGCTCATCGGCATCCTGCCAGGGCATGCGATCACGGGCGCGTTCTTCACGGCGACATCCATGATCGGCATGATCGCGCTCGCCGGAATTATCGTGCGCAACTCGATTCTGCTGGTGGATTTCATCCAGCTTGCCGAGGCGCGTGGGCGCCCGCTGCGCGCGGCGGTGCTCGAGGCGGGCGCGGTGCGCTTCAGGCCTATCGCGCTCACTGCGGCCGCGGTCGTGATCGGCGGATTGGTGATGGTGCTCGACCCGATCTTCCAGGGCCTCGCCGTGGCGCTCATGAGCGGCGCTGTGGTGGCCACGCTGCTCACGATGGTCGTCGTTCCAATCCTCTACTGGGAGCTGCGCCGGCGCGAGCCGGCGCCCGCTCCGATTCCAGGGCACTCCGATGAAGATGCTGATGGTGGTGTACAGTGGCTCCAGCCCGCAGCGCATCGCGACATTGCTTGACCGGCAGCATGGCGCTGGCTACACCGAATCGTTCTTCTGAGCTCTTGCCTTGGGCGTGCGCGCACACGGCGCGCACGCGTGCTTCATCTTTGTCTCCGGATCGTCCACATGTGCAACGACAATATCATTCGCCGCTTCGCTGGCGTCTTCATCCTCGTCTCGATCGCCCTCGGCTACTGGGTACACCCCGCGTGGCTGCTGTTCACGGCGTTCGTGGGGGCCAACCTGCTGCAGTCGAGCTTCACCGCCTTCTGTCCACTGGAGCGGATGCTCGGCTGGGCGGGGCTCGCCGGCTGCACGCCGGCGCGCGGGCGTGAATAGTCATTGCTGTAAGAGCCGCGCTCGCGGATTGTGTCAGCGTGGTTGGAGGAATAAAGCGCTGTATGGCCATGAAGTGTGATGCGCGGAGGAACGCATGAGCAAGTTGAAACTGACGCCGGAAGTCATCGAGCTCATCTCGCAGCGGTTCCGGGCGCTGGCCGAGCCCGCACGCCTGCAGATATTGAGCTGCTTGCGGCGTGGCGAGATGACGGTTTCCGAGCTCGTCGACGAAACGGGGCTCGGCCAAGCTAACGTCTCCAAGCACCTGCAGTTGCTGCACACGCTCGGCTTCGTCACGCGTCGCAAGGACGGGCTCTTCACGTACTATGCCCTGGCTGACCGGTCGGTGTTTGCGCTCTGCGAGATCATGTGCGATCGGCTCGAGGCCGAAGCGCGCGCCCGTCGCAAGCTGTTCGCGTCCTGAATGCCAGTGTCGATCTCAGTCAGAATGCCGAGCCCTTCGGCGCTCACCGCTCGCGCTCGTCACCGGCATTGCCAAGCACCACAGCCGCGTTGCGCTTGAGGCCTCGGCGTTTCGCACGCTTCATCGGCGAGCCCTTGAACACAGTGCGGAACTGCTCGTCATCCATCGCGAGAATCTCACGCGCGAGCGTGCGCGCGTCCTTCCCCGCAATCACCTCACGCGCTGCGAACGCCCCCTCCGTCGCGTCCCGTGAGAACTTCACGTTCCACGGACACACCTCCTGGCAGATATCGCAACCGTAGATCGAGTCGCCGACACCCTCACGCAGCTCGATCGGGATATCACCCTTTGCCTCGATCGTCAGATACGAGATGCATAGCGTCGCATCGAGCACCCTCGGCTCGACGAACGCACTTGTGGGGCACGCATCGAGACACCGGGTGCAGGTGCCACATCGGTCGGCCTCGAACGGCGCGTCCGGCTCGAGGTCGAGATCCACGACAAGCGCGCCGATGAAGAAGAACGAGCCGAGCTTCGGATTGATCAGGTTGGTGTTCTTGCCGAACCACCCGAGCCCGGCCCGGCGCGCGAGATCGCGCTCGAGAATCGGACCGGTGTCCACGTATGACCGTCCCGTTACGGAACGGCCGACCTGCGAATCGATCCACTCGTGGAGAGAATCGAGCTTCTTCCACATCACGTCGTGGTAGTCGTCACCTCTCGCGTAGCGGGCGATCGGACCGGATGGAGCGGTACCGCCGTAATTCATACCGACCACGATCGCGCTCGTGACTCCAGGGAAGGGAAGATGCGTGTCGCGCCGCTTCGCCGCGCCACGCGCCAGGTACTCCATCTCTCCGGCATATCCGCCTGACAGCCATTCATCGAATGCGTCCGCGGTCTCCGCGGGTCCAAGCGAGGTGAACCCGACGAGGTCGAATCCGAGTCCGTATGTCTGCGCCTTGATGAGCCGCGAGAAATCCGCCTGCGGCTCCAGCTCCGCCGCGATCACCGATCGCTCACCGCCCAGCGCGCGTACCGCTCGACGTCGCGCGCGGGCGGAACTGCATCGTAATCGCCGTACGCGGTGTACATCCGCCAGCGCACGTACGTCGCATCGGGAATCGGCAGGAATGGAAAACGCACATACCATCTGCGCGACCTGAATCTCCACGCCACACGAATCAAAGCCAAGGCGAGCCGTGGTCGGGCGAGCGATCGCAGCGCCAGCGTGAGAGATAGTCGTGTCCAGGACATTGCTCAGGTAATATAGGAACCATGGCGACTGGCCCGAACGGGATGCGCATCGGACTCATATCGGACACACACGGGTTTCTCCGGCCAAGCGTCCACAACGCGCTGGAAGGCGTGGATCTCATACTGCACGCGGGTGACGTGGGGGGATCGGAAATCCTCGACGAGTTGCGCATCATTGCGCCAGTGCAGGCGGTTTACGGCAACACCGATCCGATCGGGGAGCCCGGTTTCGAACAGGAGCTCGTTCTGGAGATGGGAGGCCTCGACATCCACGTGAGCCACGGACATGAGGTGGGAAGCCCGACGCCCGCGAAGCTCATCGCCGCGTATCCACAGCGGATCATCGTTTACGGTCACACCCATCGACAGCTCGTCACGCGCGCCGACGGCAGGCTGGTCATCAATCCCGGCGCCGCGGGCGCCCGCCGGTTCAACCTCGCGCCGAGTGTCGCGCGTCTCACGATCGCCGACGGTGAAGCGGAGGTGGAGATTGTTCCCCTCGATTGAGCTCGCGCCCGACGTGGTGGACGTGTGGATGGCTCCCCTCGACGTGAACGCCGACGAGATGAACGCCCTGCTCCACCGTCTGTCGCCGAGCGAGCAGAAGCGCGTCGGTGCGCTGCTGGAGGAGCGCGCGGTGCATCAGTACGTCGTCTCGCGAGCAATGCAGCGACAGCTTCTCGCCGGCTATGTCGGAGGATCGCCAGCCGACATCAGCTTCGGCGTCGTCGGGATGGGGAAGCCGACGCTCTCGAAGCCGAACGACATTGGGCTCACGTTCAACACGACGCATTCGGGGAACCTCGTCATCATCGTGGTGACCGCAAACCGCGACGTTGGTGTGGACGTCGAGAAGCTGAAGCCGATCCCGCGCGCACTCCAGGTGGCGAAGCGCTTTTTCTCGGAAGACGAATATCGCATGCTGTCCGCGCTTCCCGAAGACGAGATAGACCTCGCTTTCCTGTCTATATGGGTAAGGCGGGAAGGCACCGCGAAGGCGAGGGGAGACAGCGTGTGGCGCGGCCTGGCGAGCTGGAAGAATGGAGAGATCGACCGCGAGCAGGTGAAAAAGCGCGAATGGACGGTCGTACCGCTCGATCTCGGCCCCGACTTCGTGGGCGTCGTCGTCGCGCGCGGAAATGACTGGCGGGTAGTGATGCGGGGAGCGCCGTCTGTCATCTGATCTGAATGCGCGGACTCGCATCGCCATCGCACTCTTCGCTCTCACAAGTTCGGCATGCGCCCCGGTGGAGTTCACCGCCTGACAGGACACCTTCGCCGTGTGGTCGTGGCAGCCACGCGTGCGCATAACCAGCCTTTCTCTCACACGCAGGATTCCCAGTGAGGAGGCAAGGCCATGAATCACGTCCGTTTTTTTGAGTTGATCGCACTCGCGTCAGCGGTGGCTTGTTCAGGCGGCGGAGGGAGCACCGGTCCCGCTACGAACACTGGCGGTGGAGGAGGGGGAGGAGGAGGAGGTGGTGGTGGTGGCACCAGTTGCCCGACAGGCGCGGTGTGCTTCCTTTCGAGCTCGTTCACACCGGCATCGCTCACCGTCGGAAAAGGCGCGAGCGTGCAGTTCATCAACGACTCGGGAATCACTCACGACCTGAACTGGGATGGCACGCGGCCGCCCGGCATCGCCGACATACCGCTTCACAGCTCGGGAACGAACAACCGGACCTTCAATGACACCGGGACGTATGCGTTCCACTGCACTCAACACTCGGGGATGAACGGCTCGATCATCGTCCAGTAGCTCCTACAGGTACGATCGGCCGTCCAGTCCTGGAGGAACGGGAATGCCCAGCGCCCGCAGCGCGCTGGGCATTACGTCAACCGTTCTGCGCGGCGCAGTCGCCGGCGGGCGATTCATCAACAGCGGCACGAGCATGTGCTCGCGGTGCAGCGCGCCGTGCGATGATTCATGAGGAATGGGCTCCCACTTCGCCCGGAAATCCCAGTTGCGCGCAGCCGACAACACGATCTCTCCGGTTCGCGGCGAGTCGGAGAGCCGCGATATCTGCACGAGTGAGTCGGGATAGTCGCTGGCAAAGGTCACGTCGTAGGATTCGTCATCGGTCAGATCCCGCTGCGATCCGAGCCCCAGCGGATCGCCGTCCATTGGCTCATACGAGATGCGGCCATTCCCCCACGCCATCCGTGCCGAGCCGCGACCTCGCGCGTGTATCTCGCACGCCCCCGGAGCCGATGGCAGAATCATCAGATCCACGGATTCGCGCGCCAGAAGCGCGTCGCGAACCGATTGCCATCTCCCGTCCAGCTCGCCGAGCCACGGACGCACGCGGCGCGCGAGGTCGAGATAGACATGAGCCATTGCGTTCCCGCTCACCATCACCGCCACTTCTCCGCGCGGCGAGAACACGAACGGGTGCGCGATGGTCCGGAACCCGAGTCTGCCGATCAGACCGGCGATGTCATCGTGCTGACGGACCGGCGAATGCCCGTGATCACTCACCACCCACAGATGCGTAGACTCCCACGTCCCCTGCCGCTCGGCGTCGTGGCGCAGCTCGGCGACAGTGTCGTCCACGATTGTCAGTGCCAGATCCACGTACGCGCCGGTGTGACCTTCGAAATGCGACGACTTGTCTATTCCAGTGAGCGCGGCGAAGACGAAATCCGGTTGCTTGCGCCTGACGTGGGCCACGACTCGCGACGCTATCCGGCGATCAATGTCGAGCCATCCGCTCACCTTGCCGCTGAAGTGCGTCCACCCGGTGCGTATCGCGAATCCCGCCCCGCTTCCGATGCGGTCCTCGGCGCGAAGTCCGCGGCCAATGACGTTCAGGGCAGCCATGCTTGACTTTGCCAGCTCGAAGATCGTCGGCACGGAGGGGTCGAGATCCCTGTCCACCATCCTCATTTCGGGGCCGACGTAGCTGCGCGAGTGGCCCGGGAGCCGGCATGTGGCGCGCTCGCGATCGTACCACCGCAGGCCCGGGAGACCGATGGGGCCGGGATACCTGCCCATGACGAACGGTGCATAGGCGGGTCCCGTGACCGAGGGGAATACGGATGTCACCGTGTGCAGGCCGCCGTCGTCGCGAAGCGCGCTCAGCGCGGGCACGATACCGCGCCTCATCGCACCGGACAGCGTATCCGGGCGCGCTCCGTCGGCGACGATGACTATTACGGACACCGGGTCATCTCGCTACTGTCATGCAGCGGCGACCACATTTTCCGTGTGGCGGAGCCATTCGTGAGGAGGAGCAGTCAATGTCGCGCCTGTATTCCGATAGATGAGAAAGAAGAAAACTACCGCCGCTACGCCGGCGCCGAAGACACGTGCCGTGAAGCCAAGGCAGGCCCGCACCGCCACCGGCAAGAAAGCTGACGCCACTCTCCGCGCTTCCGCAGAAGAGGCTGCGCGGGCAGGAACCCGCGAGCGAACCGAGGAAGGACACCTCATGGCGGGCCGCATGCCGCCGTCGCGCGCGACGCAGGCGCGACAGGTGGGAGCGACGCGCAAGATCGACGACGCGATCAGGAGCTACACCCCGGTAACCGAAGACGAGAAGCTTCTTCAGCAGCCGGGACCGGGAGCCGATTTCACCCGGACAGATCCGTGGCGTGTGATGCGGATAATGGGGGAATTCATCGAAGGGTTCGACACGCTGTCAGCCATCGAGAAAGGCGTGACGATCTTCGGCTCGGCGCGCACGTCGCCCGAGGATCCGATGTATAAAGCCGCGCAGGAGGTGTCCCGTCTCCTCGGGGAAGCGGGCTTCGCGATCATCACCGGCGCCGGCCCTGGAATCATGGAAGCGGCGAACAAGGGAGCCGGTATCGCTGGCGGGCGCTCCATCGGCTGCAACATCGAGCTTCCGTTTGAGCAGGGCTCCAACCCCTACGTGGATACGCTCGTGAACTTCCGGTATTTCTTTGTCCGGAAGACGATGTTCATCAAGTACTCGGTGGCGTTCATCATCTTTCCGGGAGGATTTGGAACTCTCGATGAACTGTTCGAAGCGATCACGCTCATTCAGACCGGGAAAATCTACCAGTTCCCGGTCATTCTCTTCGGAAGACGCTACTGGGCCGGCCTGCTGCGCTGGCTTCAGGCGCGCGTTCTCGCCGAGCGGAAGATCTCGCCCGGCGACATTGACCTCATGATTCTCACCGACGACCCAGCCGAAGCGGCGAACGCAGTGATAAATGCCTACGAGTCGCAGGTGATCGTCTCGGAGGAGCGCGCGGCGGCAGACGCGGCGGGCTAGCGTCGCACAGACGCCGTATCTAGTTTCAGATATCGAGCGTCCGCTCCACCAGGAGGGCGCTCGGATTTTTTTTCTCACCGCAATCCAGCCCCCGATGATCGAACAACTCAAGGCGAAGCTCGGGGCGGAAGTTGAGAAGCTTCAGCGCGAGCTCAACGTCACGTTACCCGCGGAGATCAGGAAAGCCGTCGAGCACGGCGATCTTCGCGAGAACAGCGAGTACAAGGCGGCCCTCGAGCGGCAGCAGTTTGTTCAGGCGCGCCTGGGGCAGCTTCGCCAGCGTCTCAGCAAGCTGTCGTCCATAGATGTGAGCCAGATTTCGGCGGATAGGGTCGGACTGGGGTCCAAGGTCGTCGTGGAGGACGAGGAAACGGGTGAGAAGGAGACCTACCATCTCGTCTTCGGAGACTCGGTGGAGTATGAGGAAGGGCACGTGAGCATGTCGTCGCCGATCGGCCTGGCGCTCGTCGGCCGCGGCGTGGGAGAGGCGACCGTGCTCAGGCTTCCCGCGATGGTGCGACGTATCCGGATCGTCTGGCTGAAGACGATTCACGGGGAGTAGCTAGTCGTTCTTACGCTGCCGTAGTCTCGCCGAGAGGAACCTCGCCCGTGCGGGATTCCACATGGGCGCGGCCGAGGGCCCGCTCTGTGTGATCCACCACCTGCGCGGCCATCGAGCGATAGGTGGTGAGCTTTCCGCCCGTCACGACGATTACGCCCTGTGAGTCGTGCGAGATGAGATGCTCGCGCGAAATGCTCGACGGCTTGGTGCCCGGCGGTGCGGTAGCGAGCGGACGGATGCCCGCCCACGTCGCCGTGATATCGGCTGGCGTCAGTGCCGAATCGGGGAAGTAGGCGTTGGCCGCGCGCAGCAGGTACGCTATCTCGCGCTCGCTCGCCCGCACGTCGTCAGGGGTCTCGTCCGTGTAGATGTCCGTCGTCCCGATGATTGTGCTCTCGCCGGAAGGGAGCATGAACATCACGCGTCCGTCGTCGGGGGAGATCATCGTCACCGCGCCGTGATTGCCGATGCGGGTCCGCGGCACGACGATGTGCGAGCCTTTTGTCCCCTTCGCCTGCCAGGGACCGGTCGCGCTCACGAGCACATGCGCCCTCACTCTGGCGATCCCGTTTCCGAGCATGTCGCGAACGATAGCTCCATCAGCTCGGCCGCCGGTCGCGGTCGTGGATTCGGTCATGGCATGGCTCACGGCTACGGCGCCGTGCTCGACGGCGCTCGCGATATTGGCCCGGGTGAGCCCCGCGTCGTCCGTCGCTGCGTCGAAGTAACTGGCGCCGCCTCTCAGTCCGTTATGGCGCAGCGCCGGCTCGCGCTCCAGCACCTCCTTGCGATCGAGGGCATCGTGCTTCCTCACGCCTCGCTTCCCGGCGAGCAAGTCGTACATCGCAAGTCCGATTCTCAGCTTCCACCGAGGCAGGCGTGCGCCGCGATACACGGGCCACGTGAACTCCAGCGGCTTCACCAGATGCGGGGCGATCCGGAGCAGGATCTCCCTCTCCCGCACCGATTCGCGCACCATCCCGATCTGGCCGTGCTCGAGGTACCTGATTCCGCCGTGGATCAGGCGGGAAGACCGGCTCGAAGTGCCGCTCGCCCAGTCTCCCTTGTCCACGATGGCGACGCTCATGCCTCTCATCGCGGCGTCTCGCGCGATTCCTGCACCAGTAATACCACCCCCTGTCACGAGCACGTCGAATACACGTGATTCAAGGGCCGCGAAGGATCGCACCATCCTAGAAAGATACCCTCACTCAGCCTAACTTCCTGTCATGCCCACGTTCGGAAATGGCCGGCGCGTCGCAATCGTCGATGGCGTTCGTACTCCCTTCACAAAGGCCGGCAGTGCCTTCAAGTCGATCTCGGCGATTGACCTCGGCAAGCTTTGCGTGGCGGAGCTCATTCAGCGCACTAACCTTAGCGGGAAGGAAATCGAAGCGCTCGTCTTCGGGACGGTGATTCCGTCGGTGATCGCGCCGAACATCGCGCGGGAAGTGGCGCTGATGCCACTCATGCCGAAGGGAGTCCAGGCCTACAGCGTGAGTCGCGCGTGCGCATCCGCGAATCAGGCCATCACCGATGCCGCCGATCAGATCGTGCTCGGACATATAGACGTGGCGATCGCCGGTGGAGCGGAGTCGCTGTCCAACATTCCGATTCTCCACTCGCGGGGGATGTCCGAAGCGCTGGTGATGGCGTCCAAGGCAAAGACACTCGCCGGGCGCGTGAAGGCCCTCGCCCGCGTCCGACCGAAGGATCTCGTGCCCATCACGCCGGCGATCGCTGAGCCGACGACGGGTGAGACGATGGGACAGTCGGGGGAGAAGATGGCGAAGATCAACGACATTTCGCGAGAGGACCAGGACCAGCTTGCACTTCGCTCGCACCGCCTCGCTGCCGCCGGCACCGCTGACGGAAGGCTCACCGCCGAGATCATGCCGGTTTACGTGCCGCCGAAATTCGAGAGCGTGGTCACGTCCGACAACGGAATCAGGTCCGACACGAGTTACGAGCAGCTCGCCGTGCTGAAGCCGGTCTTCGACCGGAAGTACGGGAGTGTCACCGCCGGTAACGCGTCGCCGCTGACCGACGGCGGCGCGTGCGTCCTCCTCATGAGCGAGGAGAAAGCCCGATCGCTCGGCTACGAGCCGCTCGGCTACATCAGGTCGTACGCTTACGCGGCGCTCGACCCGGGTGAGCAGCTGCTCCAGGCGCCGGTTCTCGCCGCGCCCGTCGCGCTTGCGCGCGCGGGGCTCGGGCTTCGCGACATGGATCTTGTCGAAATGCATGAGGCATTCGCCGCGCAGGTGCTGTCGAACCTGCGGGGATTCGAGTCGAAGTACTGGGCGGAGCGAGGCGGATTCTCCGAGCCCGTCGGGGAAGTGGACTTGTCGCGGCTCAACGTCATGGGTGGGTCGATTGCCATCGGGCACCCGTTCGGCGCGACGGGATCGCGCATCACCGTGACGCTGCTGAACGAGCTGAGGCGGCGGGACGGACAGTTCGGACTGATGACCGTATGCGCCGCCGGCGGGCTTGGCTTCGCGATGGTGGTGGAGCGCGACCGATGACGTCACCATACGCGCTGAGCACCGAGATCGTCGGCGGAGTCGCCGTCATCACGCTCGATCTTCCGGGCGAGCCGGTCAACAAGTTCAATCGCGCGGTGAAGGATGAGTTCGTCGCGCTGTTCGATCGCCTCGAGCGCGATCTCAACGTGAAGGCGGCGGTGCTGATCAGTGGGAAGAAGGACAGCTTCATCGCCGGCGCCGACATCGAGGAATTTCTCGAGCTGAAGACGGCGGCGGAGGCCGAGCGCCTGAGCCACGAGGGGCAGCTTCTGCTCGATTCGATTCACGAGCATCGCACTCCGCTCATCGTCGCGATTCACGGCGCGTGCCTGGGCGGCGCGCTCGAGTTCGCTCTCGCAGCGCACTATCGAATCGTCACCGATCATCCGAAGACGGTGCTCGCTCTGCCGGAGGTGCAGATCGGGCTCATTCCTGGTGCGGGCGGCACGCAGCGTCTCCCGCGGCTCATCGGCGTTCGCGCGGCGCTCGACATGATTCTCACGGGCAAAAACATTCGCGCCAGGAAGGCGATGCAGATGGGACTCGTGGACGAGCTGGTGCATCCCGCCACTCTGAAGAAGATCGCGATGCAGCGCGCGCATGAGGTCGCCGAGGGCACGCGAAAGCACGAGAAGCACCGCGGCGGGGTGGCCGGCTTCCTTCTCGACGAGAATCCGGCGGGCCGTCGGGTCGTGCTGAAGAAGGCGCGCGAAGAGACGATGAAGAAGACGCGTGGCCATTATCCGGCGCCTCTCGCCGCGATAGACGCGGTCGCCGCCGGATACAGCGGCGGTCCGAGTCACGGCTATCGCGAGGAGTCGAGGCTCTTCGGCGAGATGGCGATGAGCAACGTCTGCCGTCAGCTCATCAGCATCTTCTTTGCGACCACGGCTCTCAAGAAGGACCCTGGTGTCCAGCTCGCCGACGGCGCACCGCCGCCGAAGATCATGCTGATCGAGAAGCTCGGCATACTCGGCTCCGGATTCATGGGTGCGGGCATCGCGTCCATCGCCGTTCAGCAGGGGACGCTCGTGCGAATGAAGGACGCCGATCACGGACGTGTCGCGAAAGGATTTGCCGCAGTCCGGAGCGTTCTCAAGGACCGGCTCACGAAGCGCCAGATCACGAAGGTCCAGTTCGCGGACACGATGTCGCTCCTCGGCGGGACGATAGACTATTCCGGATTTGGCAATGTGGATCTTGTGATCGAAGCCGTGTTCGAGGACCTCGACGTGAAGCACGAGGTGCTGCGCGAGGTCGAGGCGGAGCTCAAGCCGACGGCGATCTTTGCGTCCAACACGAGCACGATTCCCATCGCCAGGATCGCCGAGGCGTCGGTGCGGCCGGACAGGGTGGTCGGGATGCATTTCTTCTCGCCCGTGCACAAGATGCCGCTGCTCGAGATCATCGAGGCCGACGAAACCGCGACCGACGTAGTGGCCAGCGTGGTGGCGTACGGAAAGAAGCTCGGCAAGACCGTCATTGTCGTGCATGATGGCCCCGGCTTCTACGTCAACCGCATTCTCACGCCGTACATCAACGAGGCCGGGCGGCTTCTCGACCAGGGCGCAGCGATTGATGCGATAGACAACGCGCTGCTCGATTTCGGATTTCCCGTTGGGCCGATAACGCTGGTGGACGAGGTTGGCCTCGACGTTGGATCGAAGGCGGGGAAGATCATGTACGACGCGTTCGGTGAGCGGTTCGCTCCGCCTTCGTCAATGCAGGCGGTAGTGGCTTCCGGACGGTTCGGGCGCAAGGCGAAGAAGGGCTTCTACCTCTACGATGATGAAGGAAAGAAGGGCGAAGTGGACCGGAGCGTGTATGCGCTTCTCGCCTCCGGAGCGCGGGAAACGACCGCCACCGGAACGGAATCGCGGGGCCCGGCGCAGATCCCTGCCGCCGAGATGCAGCAACGAACGATCCTGCCGATGCTGAACGAAGCGGCGCGTTGTCTTGCTGAGAATGTCATTCGGTCGCCACGCGACGGCGATGTCGGAGCGATATTCGGATTCGGGTTCCCACCATTTCGTGGCGGACCATTCCGCTACATGGACACCGTCGGCGCCGCCGAGATCGTGAGGCAGCTCGAAGAGCTGAACGACCGGTTCCCCGGGCGCTTCGAGCCGGCGGAGATTCTGGTCGCGATGGCGCGGCGCGGAGATCGGTTCTACCCCGAGATGTGAAAGGGCACGTCGTGAATCTGTTCTCCCGCGGCGCGCTGGCCGCGTTGCTCTTCGTCGTCTCCGCATGCGCGACCGGCTCGGCGCTCAACGCCGGCGGAGGCGGGCCGGTTCTGCGCACGCGCGCCGAGCGAAGCGGATATCTCGAAACGTCGCACTATGCCGATGTCGTTGCGTTTCTGGATTCGCTGAAAGGGCGGCCCGAGCTTTCGTTCGGCTCGATCGGCAAGACCAGCGAGGGGCGGGACATACCATATGTAGTGGCCTCGCGCCCGCGAGTTTCGACTCCCGACGAGGCATACCGGCTCGGACGTCCTGTCGTTTACGTTCAGGGCAACATCCACGCTGGTGAAGTCGAGGGGAAGGAAGCGCTGATGGCGCTGCTCCGCGATCTCACCAGCTCGGGCGGGCCCAATGCGCTCGATTCGATCGTGCTGATCGCTGTGCCGATCTACAATGCCGACGGGAACGAGCGGTTCACTCCCCAGGAAGCGATTCGAGGATCTCAGAATGGGCCGGAGATGGTCGGGCAGCGCGCGAACGCGCAGAATCTCGATCTCAACCGGGACTACATGAAGGCCGAGACGCCAGAGACGCGTGCCTCGCTGGCGATGTTCAACAAGTGGGATCCCGACGTGTTCGTCGATCTGCACACGACGGACGGCAGCTATCACGGCTACGCGCTCACATACGCGCCGACGCTGAATCCAGCCGCGCCACTCGGTGTGTTCACACGCGATTCCATTATGCCGGTGCTGCGCCAGAGGATGCAGGCGCGCCACGGCTTCGCGACGTTCGACTATGGTGATTTCATCTCCGACGACACGCTGTCGAAAGGGTGGGTCACGTTCGACTCGCGGCCCCGGTACGCAACGAACTACTACGGCCTGCGCGGAAGGATCGCGATTCTGAGCGAGGCGTTCTCGCACGATCCCTTCGAGCGGCGCGTGAAATCCACATACGCGTTCGTGCAGGAGATTCTTTCTCTCGTTGCGCAGAAATCAGGCAAGCTGAAGAACCTGTCGGCCGCAGTTGCCGGCAAGGTGCACCAGGATATCCCCATACGTGCGGAGATTATCGCGGCGCCGGATGCGATCGGCGTCGTTGCCGAGATCATTGAGCGCACCGGGGATTCGACCCGCACGCAGGCCGGAGTTCCGAAAGGCCGCCGCCGAACCGGGCGGTTCGTCACCGTGAAGATGCCGGTCTTCGACCGGTTCAAGCCGACGTTCACTGTTTCCGCGCCCGACCGGTATGTCATCGCCGCATCCGACACGCAGGTGGTCCGCGTTCTGCGCGACCACGGTATCACTGTCTCGCCGTTTACAGAATCGCTCGGCGGAAACACCGAGGCCGTCGGAAACGGCTACGTCTTCACGATCGATTCGACCATCGTGTCCCCGCGTCCTTTCCAGGGTCACCGCGAAATGCGGCTCACGGGCAAGTGGCGGCGAGAGACAAGACCCATCCCCGTCGGCTCGTTTATCGTGGACGTCTCACAGCCACTCGGCCAGCTCGCCGTCTATCTGCTCGAGCCCCAGAGCGATGACGGTCTCGTCGCCTGGAATTATTTCGATTCCCAGCTCCGGCCGGGCGCCATCTATCCCGTATTCAGAATCGGCGGCTTGCCGCCCGCGCAATAGCATCCAACACAGCCCATGCTTCGCAACGTCCTCCTCTATCTCTCGTCCCAGCCCCACGTCTTCAACTTCGTTCGTAACAACCGCATGGCGAAGGGATTCGCCAGCCGGTTCGTCGCTGGGGAGACACTCGATACGGCGCTCGCCGCCGTCAGGAAGCTCAACTCGAAGGGGATCACCGCCACGCTCGATCTCCTCGGCGAGAGCGTTCGAAACGAGGCTGAGGCGCGTGAATCAACGCGCGCGTACATCGAGATGCTGGATCGCATAGATGACCAGCGTCTCGACGCCAACGTATCCGTGAAGCTGACGGCGATGGGACTCGACATCTCCGAGGATCTGTGCGTCGCGAACATGCAGAACATCCTCGACCGGGCGCGCGACGACGTGAGCTTCGTGCGTCTCGACATGGAGAGCAGCGACTACACGCAGAAGACGCTCGATCTCTTCTACGAGCGCCTCTATCCGTCGTACCGGGGCAACGTCGGAATTGTCCTCCAGAGTTATCTCTACCGGACGTCGTCGGACGTGGACGAGGCCAACAAGGCGTCCGCGCGCGTGCGGCTGTGCAAGGGCGCGTACAAGGAGCCGGCGACGGTCGCATACCCCGACAAGAAGGAGGTGGACGACTCATTTCTGCGCTGCATGAGAGCGCTTCTCACCAATGGGCACTATCCCGCAATCGCCACGCATGATGAGGCGATCGTCGTCGAGACGAAGCGCTTCGCGCGCGAGAACGACATCTCGAGCGATCAGTTCGAGTTCCAGATGCTTTACGGCGTGCGACGCGATCTGCAGGAAAAGCTCGTGCGTGAGGGATTCCGCATGCGTGTCTATGTTCCGTTCGGCACGCAATGGTATCCGTATCTGATGCGCCGGCTGGCCGAGCGGCCTGCGAACGTCGCCTTCATCACTGGCAACATCGTGAAGGAGATGGTCGGCAGGAACCGGCACTAGCGATGGGCCAGTTTCTCGCCGCAGATCACTCCAAGGGAGACGCCAATACTGTGGGCGGCTACGCCGCGGTTCACGCGCGGCCGCCGGCATTCGAGGGGAAAGACGGCACGCCCTACAGCGTCGAGGTGATGACGGACGCCACGGGTGATCCAGTGCGTCCGTGGGCGGGCTATCTCCTGTTCGTTCGATGGCGCGCCGGCGATCCTGTCGCCTCGGGCCATGTCGAGACGGAGTATCTGCGTTTCGGGGCGACGGAAGAGGACGCACGGGCGCAGGTCGGCGCGATGCAGCTGAACGACGCGCTGGCCGAGCTCAACAAGGCCATCGAAGCGCGCTCCGCGCCGTCGCGCCCGTGGTGGGAAGCGATGCGCGACGAGGGCGCTGAGTGAGCGAACGGCCGCCGGACACGAGAAGGGGATTAGTCCTGAGCGGCACGGGCGGAGTGTGGCGCGTTCTCACCGCCGACGGCGAAACGCTCGAAGCGTCCATGCGCGGCCGCCTGAAAAAAGCAGACGACGCGCTCAAGCTGACCGTCGGCGACTCAGTGACGCTCGAGCCCGCATCGCACGAGGACACATGGGCGATCGCCGAGATACTTCCGCGCAAATCGCAACTTGCGAGACGGATGCCCGGCGGCGGTCATGGCGAGCGGGTCGTCGCCGCGAACGTGGATCAGGTGATGATCGTCTTCGCCGCCGCGAAACCCGAGCCGCACCTGCGAATGCTCGACCGATTCCTGGTGATTGCCGAGGGCAACGCGCTCGACGCGCGCATCGTGATCAACAAGATTGACCTGGTTGACGAAGCGGAAACACGCGTGCGATTCAGGGACTACGCGCGGGCGGGATATCCCCTGCATTACACGAGCGTGAAGCAGCAGATCGGGCTCGGCGAGCTGCACGACGCGCTCGCCGGCCGCACGTCGGTGCTGAGCGGCCCGTCAGGCGTGGGAAAATCTTCGCTGCTCAACGGCATGTATCCCGGCCTCAATCTCCGTGTCGGCGAGATCAGCGAGTCGGTGAACAAGGGCCGGCACACGACAGTCGGCGCGATCATCCATCCGCTTCCCGACGCCGGGTTCGTGGTGGACACCCCCGGCCTCCGCGAGGTAGGCATGTGGGGAATGCCGTCCGAGCACCTGGACACGTGCTTCCCCGAATTCCGTCCGATGCTGGATCGGTGCCGCTTCGGCGACTGCACGCACCTCATCGAGCCCGACTGCGCCGTCCGCACCGCCGTCGCATCGGGCGAGATCAGCGCCGCG
The DNA here is from genome assembly GCA_030647905.1 of Gemmatimonadaceae bacterium. Classification (NCBI taxonomy): domain Bacteria; kingdom Pseudomonadati; phylum Gemmatimonadota; class Gemmatimonadia; order Gemmatimonadales; family Gemmatimonadaceae; species Gemmatimonadaceae bacterium. Next base: position 21,513 of record JAUSJA010000018.1, read on the forward strand.
CGTTACGACAGCTACGTGAAGTTGAGAACCGAGCTGGAGGACACTGAGCGCAAGTGGGCCGTCATGAAGCCGGGCTCCTACGACAGGAAAAAACGCGGGAGATAAGTCCCCGGCGTCCTCATGCCACAGCGGGCTCGTTCAGCGAGAGATTCCAGACCACCGGAATGTCGGCGGCGAGAGAGTCTCTCACCGAGCAGTACTTCGTCACTGCCAGATCAATCGCATGCTCTGCCTGAGCCCGCTCGATACCTGGTCCGGTGATCGAGATGTTAAGAGTGATGTGCCTGAATCGCCGCGGAATCGTGTCCACTCTCTCGCCAAGCGCCTCGACCGCATACGACTCCACAGGCGTCCGGCGCCTGGAGAGTATGTCCACCACGTCTACGGAAACGCAGGACGCGAGCGCGGCGAGCAACGCATCTGGTGGAGTTGGCGCAGCCGTCCCGTCGCCGTCGAGGAGAATCGAAGGCCGCCCCTCGCGGCCCGCTTCGAATCTCCGTTCACCTTTCCAATTCACGAGCACCCGGGACGGTGTACTCACTTCGGTCCGCCTTTCTCGATCGGCGCGCGCACGGCGTTACCCCATTCCGTCCAGCTGCCGTCATAGTTCCGGACCTTGTCATAGCCCAGGAGATGCGTCAGCACGAACCACGTGTGAGACGAGCGCTCGCCAATCCGGCAATACGCAACGATGTCATCGCCGGGCTTCAGCCCCTGCTCGGCTTCGTAGATAGCGCGGAGCTCGTCGGCCGACTTGAACGTTCCGTCGGCGTTGGCCGCGCGCGCCCACGGAACGCTCTTCGCGCCGCGGATGTGCCCACCGCGCAGCGTGCCTTCCTGCGGGTAGTCGGGCATATGCGTCTTCGCGCCACTGTATTCGTCGGGTGAGCGGACGTCCACGAGCGGTTTTCCGGCCGCGGCATGCTCTGTAACCTGATGGAAGAATGCGCGAATGCGCTCGTCGTCCCGCTCCTTCGCCTTGTATGAGGTAGGCGGAAAGCCCGGAACGTCGGTCGTCATTTCGCGTCCTTCCTGCTCCCACTTGATGCGGCCGCCGTCCAGCAGCTTCGCGTTCGTAAACCCGAAAAGCTGGAAAACCCAGTAGGCATAGGCAGCCCACCAGTTGTTCTTGTCGCCGTAGAAGATGACCGTCGTGCCGTCGTCGATTCCCTTCGAGCGAAGGAGCTTCTCGAACTGCTCGCGTGATATGTAATCGCGCTGGACTGGATCGTTCAGATCCTCGTGCCAGTCCACCTTCTGTGCGCCGGGAATATGCCCGGTATCGTAGAGCAGCACGTCCTCGTCGCTCTCGATGATGCGTATTCCGGGGTCTCCGGCATGAGCGGCCAGCCACTCCGTGCTGACGAGTGATTCGGGTCGTGCGTAGCCCTTGCTCGCGATGATCGGATCGGGCGTACTGACATCCGTTGTAGCCGCCATTTCCCCTCCGGAGATGCTTATATGTGAAACAATCCTCCGCTTCCGCGACTGTCAACCGGCTCGCAGCCGGCTCGGGGGTTTCCGGTGCCTGATATCTTTCAGGATGGGCCAGTACCGTCATCACGTGTTCGTCTGCACGAGCGGAAAGACCTGTCCGCTTGCCGGAAGTCTGGAAGTTCATGCTGTCCTGAAGAGAGCAGTGACGTCCGCCGGCGTCCGCGACACCGTGCGTGTGAATCACGCTGGGTGCATGAATCAGTGCGGGCATGGACCGATGGTCGTGGTCTATCCGGACGACATCTGGTACGCGCACGTGGATGAAGCGGGGGCGCGGCGGATCGTGGAGGAGCACCTGGTCGGCGGACGGATCGTGGCCGAATACAGGTACATCGCTCCTCCGGGCGACAACAAGCTCGTGGACGGAGAATCGGGGACGTGAGCGGACCGTCGTCGAGCACCTCAAAGGGAGCCGCATCGTGGAGGAAGCGGTGTTCTACCGGCCCCGGGAGAAGCTGTCCTGACCTGGCGTCCGGGAACGCCGCCGCTTCCCTTGCGCGAGCACCGGATCTTAATTGAACGAAATGCCCGCTCCCTTCAATCCGCGCAGACTAGCCCTCGGCGCAGCGAGGAAGTTCATCTTCGACGGTCGAGATCCTGAGACGGTTCTCGAGCGCATCTCGGGCATTGACCGGCACGGCAACATCCTGCCCGGCTCCCAAATTCCAGAGGACCTCATGTCCCGCAGTCGCGACCGCATCCTTCAGAACCTCGACGAGATGTACACCGAAGCCTTCGAGCGCGCGAAGGAAACGGGCGACAAGACGCAGATGGCGTCCCTCGATTTCGCGTACCGCCGCGAGCAGCTCTACTTCGAGATTTTGCTCGACGTCCGCGATGCGCTGGAGAAGCGCTGACAGCTCCAACCGGCATCAAGTCCGCGATGAAGTGCTGAGAGCGCATCTGTGAGCCGGATGGCGCTCTTCATCGCATTCAATGCCGGAGTCCTGGCGGTTCTCGCCGTGGACCTCGGCATCTTCAACAAAAGGGCGCACGCGCCCTCCGTGAAGGAAGCGGCGGCGTGGAGCACAGTGTGGATCACGCTATCGCTCGGCTTCGCCGGCATCATCTACTGGCTGATGGGAAGCCAGCCAACGCTCGAGTTCGTGACCGGGTACCTCATCGAGTACTCGCTCTCGATAGACAACATCTTCGTCATCGTCCTGATCTTCTCCTATTTCAGGATTCCCGACAAGTACCAGCACCGCGTGCTCTTCTGGGGAATCATCGGGGCGTTCGTGATGCGTGGCGGGATGATTGCCGCCGGCGCTTTCCTGATCTCGCGCTTCCACTGGATCATGTACGTCTTCGGGGCATTCCTCGTGTTCACGGGAATCCGGATGGCGACGCACGACGAAACCGACATCGAGCCGGAAGCAAATCCCATCCTTCGCCTCGTGCGGCGCCTTCTCCCGGTGACGCACGACTACCGCGGCCAGGCCTTCTTCGTCAAGGACTCACCGAAGCGCGGCGAGCCGCTGACGCTCATGGCGACGCCACTGTTCGTGGTGCTCGCTCTGGTGGAGACGACAGACCTCATTTTTGCCGTCGATTCAATTCCGGCGATCTTCGCCGTGACGAGGGACCCGTTTCTCGTCTATACGTCGAACGTGTGCGCCATTCTCGGGCTGCGGTCGCTGTATTTCCTGCTTGCCGGTGTCATCCACAAGTTCCACTACCTGAAGCTCGGGCTCGCGGTCGTGCTGACGTTCGTCGGGGTGAAGATGCTGCTCGCCAGCGTCTACGAGATTCCGATTCTCGTGTCGCTCCTCCTCGTCGCCGGCGTACTCACCATCGCCGCCGTGGCGTCGGTGGTGTTCCCGAAGCAGCCGGAGTGATTATGCTTCAACCCTTCCAACCCTTCATGAGCTCATTCGGTCGGCTGATGCCGCTCCTCACCGTGATCGTGTCCGCGCTTGCGCTGTATCAGATCTACAACGCGATCATGTTCGCGATGCAGCACGAATACGCCTTTGCGGTCTTCCACCTCGTGTTCGGATTCGCCGGCTTCGTGCTGGCGAGAGCGCTGTGGACACACCGCCGAACATTCGCGACCCGGGGGCCGTGACCGACGAAGCGGTCCGGGTGCGTGCCGTCGCCCGGGCGCTCGACTCGGCGATCAGGATTCCAGGCACGCGGATCACCTTCGGAATCGACCCGATCGTCGGCCTCCTTCCTGGAGTCGGTGATCTCGCCGGCGCGGTCATGTCCGGCTACATCGTCCTCGCGTCGGCCCGGATGGGAGTGCCGCCCGCGGTAATCGCCAGAATGATTCTGAACCTTGGAGTGGATACTCTCGTAGGGACAGTACCACTGGTCGGCGATCTGTTCGATGTCGGCTTCCGCGCGAACATACGCAACGCGGAGCTGCTCGACCGGCATCTCGCCGAGCCGGTGGCAACGCGGCGGTCGAGCCGGTTCGCCGTCATGGCCGCCATCGGAGGCATCGTGCTGCTCGGCGCGGGCGGAGTCGCGCTCGCCGTGCTTGCGGTTCGAGGGCTCAACTGGCTGGTCAGATAGAGATCATCCCGGCGTATTTCCAACAGCGAGGATGGCATGGCAACGCGGATCGAAGGTGCGGCAAAAGCGGGAATCAGCCTCGGAAGCGCTCTGGCGATCACCATTTCGTGGAGCGTCAATCACTCGATCCTGTGGGCAATCATCCACGGAGTATTCTCGTGGCTCTACGTCATCTACTACGCGATCAAGAGATAGTGCGATGAGCGATCCGGGGAATCATCCCATGGCGCCGAGGCTTCAGCCGGGAAAGTTCGACACGCCGCACTAGAGAGGGGCGGGACCGACTATCTTCAAGGTATCACCGAGCGCGCGAAGCCTCCGGCCTCGTGCGCTCGGTATTTGCGGTGCTGAGACAAGTTCATTCCAGGGACCAAGTGCCTTTTTCGAAATTTGAGCTCGACCCCAATCTGGTGAAGGGAATCAAGGAGATGGGATTCTTGCGCCCGACGCCCATCCAGGCCGACGCGATTCCTCCAGCGATGCAGGGCAGGGACCTCCTCGCGTGCGCCTTGACCGGAAGCGGGAAGACCGCCGCGTTTCTTCTGCCGATTCTCGACAAGCTCATCTCGCGCCCACGCGGCGTCACCCGCGCGCTCGTCATCACGCCGACGCGTGAGCTCGCGGCCCAGATCGTCGAGCAGCTCGATGCCATCGCTACGCATACTCCAGTAACTGCGGCCGTGGTCATCGGCGGAGTCGGCATGGGCCCGCAGGAGCATGCGTTCCGCAGCGGAACGGACGTGATTGTCGCTACGCCGGGCCGGCTCCTCGACCACATGAAGGCGTCTTACGCGAAGCTCGATCGCATCGAGTTCCTGGTGCTCGACGAGGCGGATCGGATGCTCGACATGGGATTTCTGCCGGACATCCGGCGGATACTGAAAGCGCTTCCGACCAAGCGGCAGACTTTCTTCTTCAGCGCGACCATGCCGGGCCCCATCGCGACGCTCGCTTCACAGATGCTGAAGCATCCGGCGACGATCAACCTCGAGCGGACTTCCATCCCGCCGACGGGAATCACGCAGGCGCTCTATCCCGTTCCGCAGGAGCTCAAGTCGGCGCTTTTCCTCGAGCTTCTGAAACGCGGCGACATGAAGGAAGCGCTGGTCTTCATGCGCACCAAGCACCGCGCGAACCGGCTGGCCGAATATCTGGCGAAGAACGGCATCCTGTCGGAGCGCATTCACGGCAACAGGTCGCAGAAGCAGCGCACCGAAGCCCTGGCCGGCTTCAAGAGCGGCAAGTACCGCGTGCTCGTCGCCACTGACATCGCGGCACGAGGCATTGACGTAGAGGCGCTGGGCCACGTGGTGAATTTTGACGTACCGCCGGCGCCTGAGGATTACATCCACCGGGTCGGCAGGACCGGACGGGCGGAGATGACGGGCGAGGCGTTCACGTTCTTCGCGCCTGACGAGGAAGCCGACATCAAGGGGATCGAGCGCGCGATCAGCCGCAAGCTTCCGCGAGTGACGCTCGAGGGGTTCGACTACTCGGCCAAGCCGCAGCAGCGGTTCGAAGTTCCCCTCGCGGAGAGAATCGCGGAGATACGGAAGAAGAAGGCTGAGGACAGGGCGCGAGCGGCCGCGAAGACCGCGCGAAAGGGGGCATCGTCGCAAGGTGGAGGACGTCCGGCCCCGAAGGCGGCGGGGGTTTCGTCCAGACCGGGCGCAGGCCGGGGACGCAGGCCGAGATAGCGCACTCTTCGATAGAAAAGAGGCCGCCGGCGAATGCCGGCGGCCTCTCCAAGGAGAGAGTTGCGCCTCAGTAACCCGCGATCTCCCTGTACGCCGCCTTGAAGTCGTCCACCTGCGGCAGGATCGCGTCCTCGAGCTGCGGCGCGTAACCGACGAATGTATCGGTTGAGGCTACGCGCTTGACCGGAGCGTCGAGCCACGCGAAGCACTCGTCGGCGACCGCCGCCGCGATCTCGGCGCCGTAGCCCCACGACAGTGAGTCCTCGTACGCGACGATCACGCGCGACGTTTTCTTCACCGACGCGAACACTGTCTCGCGATCCCACGGGCTCAGCGTGCGCAGATCGATCACCTCGACCGAGATTCCCTCCTCGGCAACCGCGTTCGCCGCGGTCACCGCGCGCTGCAGCGTCGCTCCGTACGTTACGAGTGTGACGTCGGTGCCTTCGCGCACGACCTTCGCCTTCCCGAACGGAATCATGAAGTTCGGCCCGGGATTGGCGCTCTTGTTGTACGTCTGCCGGTAGAGGTGCTTGTGCTCGAGGAAGATCACCGGATCGTCGCAGCGGATCGCTGTACGCAGCAGCCCGTTTGCATCGAGTGCGGTCGCGGGACACACGACTCGCAATCCCGGGCAGTGCGTGAACAGCGATGCGCCGGTCTGCGAGTGATAGATTGCGCCGCGAATGTATCCGCCGTATGTGGTTCGCACGACGACAGGCGCCGAGAAGCTGTCGTTGGACCGCCAGCGCATCGTGGCCAGCTCCTCGCGGAGCTGCATGTACGCCGGCCAGATGTAATCGAAGAACTGGATCTCGACCACGGGCTTGAACCCGCGCAGAGCGAGACCGATCGCGCGGCCGACGATGTTGGCTTCGGCGAGCGGCGAGTTGTAAACGCGCGCGCTCCCGAACTCCTTCTGGAGTCCCCACGTCACCTTGAAGACGCCGCCCTTGCCCTTGACCTTGTCGAGATTCTCCTCGCGTGAAACGTCCGCGACATCCTCTCCGAACATCAGGATCTTCTCGTCGCGCCGCATCTCGTCCTTCATGCAGGCGTTGAGCAGATCCACCATCGTGGTCGGATCGCCGGTGAATCGCGGGTCGTCCTCGGTATCGAACTGCTCGCCGGTGGGATCCACGTCGGGCGAGTAGACTCCGTAGTAGATAGTCTCCGGACCGGGCTGCGGTTGCGCCAGCGCGTCGTCAGTGGCGGCGAGGATCAGCTCGTCCACCTCGTCCTGCATGCGCTTGATCTCGTCCTCGGTCGCGTGGCCTTCGTCAACCAGCCACTTCGGGAAGACTGTGATCGGGTCCCGCGCGGCGTCGGCTTCACGCTCGGACGGCGGACGGTACATCGTCTCGTCATCGGACAGCGAGTGGGAGTAGGGACGAATTACTTTCGCGTGTACGAGCGCCGGCCCCTTCCGATCGCGCGCGTACTGCACGGCACGCGTCATCACGTCGTAGCTGGCGAGGAAATCGCAGCCGTCCACTTCCTCGATGTGGAAGTCGGGAAACGATCTGACCAGCTTCGAGATCGAGCCGCCGGCCGTGTTGACCTCGACCGGAACCGAGATTGCGTATCCGTTGTCCTCCACGAGATAGACGACGGGCAGCTTCAGGTTCGAGGCGGTGTTCAGCGATTCCCAGAATTCGCCCTCGCTCGTCGTGCCTTCACCTGCGGTTACGAGCACGACCTCGTCGTTCTGAAATCCCTCGGTGATGCCGAGCATCTTCGCGCGCATCGTCGCTTCGGCGGACCCGACGGCTTGAAGGAACTGGGTGCCGGTCGGAGACGATGCCGACACTATGTTGAGGTCCTTGTGTCCCCAGTGGCTCGGCATCTGCCTGCCGCCCGATGCCGGATCCTTTGCCGCACCCACCGCCTCGTACAGCATTTCCGTAGCAGTGACGCCCAGCTGCAGGCACAGCGCGCGGTCGCGATAGTAGGTATAGAACCAGTCGTAGGCGGGCCGCAGGGTCATCGCGGCAGCCGTGAGAATCGCTTCGTGCCCCGCGCCGGAGATCTGGAAAAAGATCTTGTTCTGCCGCTTGAGCTGAACTTCCTTGTCGTCCAGCCGGCGGGAGAGCAGCATGTTGCGACAGGCGGCGACAAGGCCCTCGGAAGAGAGAGCCGCGCCGGGGGACGCTTTTGATTTTCTGTCGGGACGTGTAGTGGTTGCCATCTGATCAGCTTGAGGGGTACTGTCGCTAATTATAGTAGTCGGCGACGGGGCCGGTCTATGGTCCACCGCCCGCGCCGTAGCTGGTGGCGTATTTCTTGTCATATATCGTTCCATCGGACACCCTGGAGGAGACGACATGAAGCACTCATACGCAATTCTGGCGGCAGCCATGGCGGCGGCAGCCTTTTCCGCCTCGTGCGCCAAGCCGGCGATGCCGACCGAGACCGAATGGAATGCCATCGAGCAGCTCGAGACGCAGGCGAAAGCCATCGCCAGAGTGGATGGCTGCGCAAGCTCGGGCGATTGCCGTTCCGCGCCTGTAGGCTCGCGCGCCTGCGGCGGCCCCCGCTACTACATCCCGTGGTGTGCGAAGACCACCGATTCGGCCGCGCTTTACCGCAAGCTGGCCGAGGTGGCGCGCGCCGAGCAGGAGTACAACAGAAAGCACAACACCGTGTCAACCTGCGAGTTCAGGACTGCGCCGCTGGTGGAGTCGGTCGGCGGGTCCTGCGTGGCCAGATAGAGACCGCTACCCGCTTACCCGCTACCCGTTGCCCGCGGCGGGTGTGACCAGCGTCCGGCCTCGCCGGATGCGACACTCCCCGGCATGGGTTAATTTCTACGCGCAGCTCCAACCCCCTATCCAAGCGGAGGCAGTGGAATGAATCTCATTGCGCGCGCCAAAGGCATACTCATCAACCCGCGTCAAGAGTGGGCCGCAATAGACGCCGAGCCGCTGAATGTGGGCGCGCTGCTCGTCGGATACGTTCTCCCGCTCGCTGCTATCGGGCCGATAGCTCAGATCATCGGAAGGTCCACGTTCGGCTACGGCGGGAGTCTGATCACCACCGCGATCGTGACCTTCTGCCTGACGGTGGTCGGAGTGTTCGTCGTCGCATGGGTAATCAACGCCCTCGCCCCGACCTTCGGTGCCACGCAGAGCATGCATCAGGCGATCAAGGTCGCGGCATACAGCTCGACTGCCTCGTGGATCGCCGGGATCTTCAACATCTACCCGCCGCTCGTGATCCTGGCGGTGATCGGCGGGCTGTACAGCCTCTACCTGTTCTATATCGGCCTACCGATGCTGATGAAGGCGCCCACCGATAAAGCGATGACCTACACGATCGTCGTCATCGTTGCGGTGGTCGTCATCTACATCGTGATTGGCACGGTTAGCGGACGGATGGTCTGAAGACCGTTACCTGTTACCTGTTACCTGTTACCCGCTACCCGTTGCCCGTTGGTGAGAGCTTCGGGCAACGGGCAGCGGGCAACGGGCAACGGGCAACGGGCAGCGGGCAGCGGGCAGCGGGCAGCGGGCAGCGGGTAACGGGCAGCGGGCAGCGGGCAGCGGGCAGCGGGCAGCGGGCAGCGGGTAACGGGTAACGGTAGTCAATAATCGACGGGTCTCAGGTACGTCTCCCCAATGGCGCTCCCGCTCAGCATCGCGACCGTCGGCAGCTTCCTCTTCCAGTGCGTGCCTGACAGCCGCTTCTGCACGAGCGCGACTTCTTCGCGCGTGAAACCGTGCGCTTCCACGTCCGCAGGGGCGTAGCCGTTCACGAGCCAGTTGAGGATTTCGTCGGCGCGCTGGTAGCTGATCCCGAAGTCGCCCTCGTCCGTCTGGCCCGCGATCAGGTCCGCTGACGCCGGCTTCCCGACTATTGCCTCGGGAACTCCAAGGTGTCTCGCCAGCGCCCATACCTGAGTCTTGAACAGGTCGCCGAGCGGATTGATCGGCGGAGAGTCGTCGGCGTGCCAGGTGAAGTAGCCGAGCAGGCGCTCGGTCTTGTTCCCGGTGCCGAGCGGCAGGGCGCGCTCGCGCTCGGACTGGTCGAACAGGACGATCATTCTCGTGCGCGCCATGACATTTCCGCGTCTTCCCGGATTCGCGCCGGGTTCGTTTGCGAGATATCCGTCTACCGCCGCGCTGATATCTATGGTGCGTGACTCGATGCCCAGCTCGTCGATCACCAGCTGCGCATGCGCGAGAGAATCAGCGCTCGACGTGCGATAAGGCATTTTCACGCCGACCACGTTGGATGGGCCGAGTGCGCGGGCAGCGAGATACGCTGTCACGGCCGAATCCACGCCGCCCGAGATGCCGATCACTCCGCGCGAGAAGCCGCGCAGCCGGAGCTCTTCGCGAAGGAACGACACGAGCCAGTCCGCCGTGAGCGCTGGATCGATTTCGAGCGGCGGCGGCCCCATCACCGATGCCGGCGCGGACACGACCGCAATCCGTGCGGGCTCGGGACGCGATTCCACGCCACCGTGCTCCGCACCGGCGCCTGCTTCGGGCTTCCACGCTCGCGCATCGCTCGTCGCCCATGCACGCGATGGCTGTCCCGACACGATCCCAACAGGTGATGCACCGTTGCTCGTCGCCGGATCGTAGGACAGCGGCAACGGCTCGCCAAGCTGAATTTTTCCGATCGTGCGAACGAGATGCGGCAGCATGGTCTGGAGATCCGTGAGCAGCGGCAGCTCCACACGCGCGCGCGTCAGCTCCGACGTATCGAGCGTCACCGTTGCGATCGCCTCCTCCCATAGAGGCGCGCGCAGCTTCACGTCACCCCTCGGTCCGACAACGATGGACCCGCCGGAAAAAGTCTTTCCACCCTCGGATCCGACGAGGTGCACGAGCCCGGTGAAGACTCCGTGCTCGGAGGCAACGTCGCGCGCGAGCCGCTCCCACCTTTCCAGATTCGCTGGTCCCGCCAGCTCGTCCTGTCTCGGGAAAAGCCCGCGCGCCGGAGAGGCGGACGGAATGAAGATCATCTGCGCCCCGTCGAGCGCTGCGATGGTTCCCGACAGGCTGTGCCACGCGTCCTCGCACACCAGCATCGCGGCGCGTCCCCAGCTCGTGTCGAACGCCCGGATCTCGAAGCCGCGGTCCACGAACCGCTCTTCGTCGAACAGACCGTACGTCGGAAGAAACACCTTCCGGTGCACGTGCCGGACGATGGGCGATTCTCCCCCCAATGTCACGTACAGCGCACTATTATAGATGGAGTTGTTCCAGATCTCGTAGAAGCCGAGCCCGACGTCCATCGGCTCGAGCGACGGAACGGCGGCGCGGTATTGCGCGTCGAGATCGCGGACCAGCGTTCCTGCGGTAACCGCGTGGTCCCGCACTCCCCCTTCGAGGAAGTATCCACTGACCGCGGTCTCGGGAAGGAACGCAACCTGCGGTCGCGGTGTCAATGCATCGAGCTGGGCGAAAATCCCGCCCAGCTTCGCGAGATTGTTTTCGTAGTCGCCCTTTCGCGGCTTGAACTGTATGATTGCCAGGTGCACGGATTGATGCATTACACTGAAGTTGCCATTCGCCGTCTGCGCGGGCAACAGGCGGCGCGGTTGGCGATGGCCGTGCTGCTCCTCGCTCCCGCCGCACTCGGCGCCCAGGCGCGACGAACCGGACAGGTCTGGCAGATCGTGGCGCAGCCGCAGTCGTCGGAAATACTCGCGCGCGACGGCTCGCTCATCGGCGAGATCGGCACGCAGCTCCGCACCAGCATCTCCATCCGCACTCTGCCGAAGTACGTCGGCCAGGCGTTCATCGCGGTCGAGGACCAGCGCTTCTACCAGCACGACGGCGTGGACATGGTCGGTATCGCCGGCGCGATCAAGGACAACATCCTCGGCGACCGCCGCGGCGCGAGTACCATCACGCAGCAGCTCGTCGGCAACATGCATCCCGACATCATTGACCGCCGGGACCAGAGCATCGCTCGCAAGCTGCGCGAGCAGGCCGCCGCTCGCGAGATGGAGAAGCACTACACCAAGGAGCAGATCCTCGAAGCCTATCTCAATCAGATTGGATTCGCCCACGGGTGGTACGGAATCGAGTCGGCCGCGAGACACTACTTCGCCAAGACCGCGTCGAAGCTGACTCTCGCCGAAGCGGCGACGCTCGCGGCGATGCCCAAAGGTCCCGGGATATATGAGCCGGTGAAGTTTCCCGCGCGCGCGCACGAACGGCGTAATACCGTGCTCGCGCTGATGGCTCAGCAGCGGTACATCACGCCGGCGCAGGCGCGTGCCGCGCAGGCGTCGTCGCTCGTCACCGCGCCGGATTACGGCATTTCGACGCCGGCGCCGTATTATGTGGACGTCGTCAAGATTCAGGCGGAGCGCGCCGGCATTCCGGTGAATCAGGGCGGCTTCCGCATCTACACCGCGCTGGATCCCGCGCTTCAGGAGTCCGCGGTAAGCTCTCTCGCCGAAGGGCTCGCCGAGGTCGAGGCGCGCGCGGGATATCGTCATCCGAAGACAGCCGGCACGGGCAAGGACTCGGATTATCTCCAGGGGCTGGTCGTGGCGATGGACCCGACGACGGGGGATGTGCGCGCACTCGTCGGCGGGCGTGATTACAAGGCCTCGCAGTTCGACAGGGCGATAGACGGAAAACGCCAGCCCGGTTCTTCATTCAAGCCGATCGTGTATGCCGCGGCCATCGCCGACAGCATTCCACCCAACGCCATCGTCGGCGACACCGCGATCGCTATCCCGCTGCCCAACGGCACGTATTACAGGCCCGACAACTCCGACCACGAATTCCTCGGCGCCATCACGCTGCGGGAGGCACTGGCCAGGTCGCGCAACGTCGTCGCTGTGCAGCTGGGGCAGGAAGTCGGAATGGACAGCGTCATCGCGCTCGCCAGGCGGATGGGGATTCAGGGGACGATCGCACCCTATCCTTCCAGCGCCATCGGCGCGTCGGCGGTGCAACCGCTCGACATGATCGCGTCGTACACGACTTTCGCCAACCTCGGGACTGCCGTGGAGCCGCGATTCATCCACCGCATCGAGGATCGGGCGGGCAATGCCGTCTTTACCGCGCCGGTCCGCGCGCTTCCCCCGGCGATGGATCAGCGTACCGCGTTCGTCGTGCGCGACATGATGCGCGATGTCGTGGAGCGCGGCACCGCATCGTCCATCCGGCGATTCCTTCCAGCGAGCGTCCCCGTCGCCGGAAAGACCGGCACGACCAACGACAATACCGACGTCTGGTTCATCGGCCTGACGCCGGACATCGTCGCCGGCGTCTGGCTCGGCTTCGACACGCCGAAGACGATCACTCCGGGAGCCGCGGGTGGCTCGCTCGCGGCCCCGATCTGGGGGAAGATGATGGCTCGCTACTACGCCAGCAGCGCCGGCCGCTCGTCACTCGAGCGCTCCGCTTCCCAGTGGACACCGCCGATCGGAGTGATCAGTGGGGAGCTGGACCGCGTCACCGGTCAGCTCGCGACTCCCGCCACGCCGGCCGATCGTCGCTACACGGAGTATTTCGTGGAGGGCACGGAACCGGCGCCGTTCCGCGTCGACCCGTGGAAGATCTTCCGCTGGGGCCCGATCGGGTTCTGAGAAGAATCCCGTGGGACCAAGGCTCCAACCGTCCTAGATTATCCCGCGGCTGCCACGACTGGCCTCGTCACGTGTCCTCAACCCCATTCCAATGAATCGTCTTCGTCTGGCCGTCCTCGTGTCACTCGCGTCCGTCCTGGTCGCTTCGTCAGCTTCCGCGCAGGTTCTGGATGCAGACCCCTCCCACGTACCGCGCGTCAATCTCATATCCGCGAACCCGATCGGACTCATCTTCGAGTGGTACAACGGCGAAATTGAGCACGCCCTGACACCGACGAGTTCTGTCGCGGTTGCAGCGTCCAGATTCGACTTCGATAGCGACAACTACACGTCGGTGGATGGCATCGTTCGTTACTATCCCACCGGGAAGGCGATTCGCGGATTGTCCGTCGGCGCAAGCGCGGGATTCGTCGCCATTGGCAGCAACTGCAACCTGTGCAGCAACAACAGCGCGACCGCGTTCACGATCGGCGTGCGCGGCGACTATGTCTGGATACTCGGGCGCGATCAGCGATTCGCCGTCGCCAGCGGAATCGGCGCGAAGCGGCTGTTCCGAAACGACTTCGGCGCGGACGGGCTGCCCATCGCGCGGCTGTCGATCGGATGGGCGTGGTAAGACCGTTACCCGTTACCTGTTACCTGTTACCCGACGCTCTCAGCTGTTGGCAGCGGGCAGCGGGCAGCGGGTAGCAGGTAACGGGGTTTTACGCCGCGCTCTCCAGCGGCTTCACGTCCTCGGTTGCCGTCGGCTTCACAAGTGCAATCTCCAGCACCTGGCTCAGCGTCTCGACCGGGTGGAAGGTCAGCGTGTTCCTCACTTCCTCCGGCACGTCCTCGATGTCGCCTTCGTTCGCCTTGGGGATGATGATGTGCTTGATGCCCGCACGATGGGCGCCGAGCACCTTCTCCTTCAGGCCGCCAATCGGCAGCACCCGCCCGCGCAGAGTGATCTCGCCTGTCATCGCGACATCGCGCCGCACTTCGCGGTCCGACATCTCTGACACCAGCGCCGTCGCCATCGCGATGCCGGCGGAAGGACCATCCTTCGGGATGGCTCCCGCTGGAACGTGGATATGCGCCTCGATCGCGCCCAGCCGGTCCCTCGGAATTCCGAGCTTCGCGGCGTTGTTCGTCGCGTAGGTGAACGCCGCGCGCGCCGACTCCTTCATCACGTCGCCAAGCTGTCCGGTGAGAATCAGCGACACCGCTCCAGCCGGCCCTGTGGTTTCGGAATCGGTCTGCCGCGTGCCGTAGTACCGTCGAATTGACGCCTCGACGAACATGATGTCGCCGCCCATCGGCGTGTAGTACATGCCGGTGGCGATGCCAACCTCGTTCGCTTCCTGCGCCCGCTCCGGATGCACCTTCGGCCGGCCGAGCAGCTCACGGACCTCGTCGGCGGTGATCTCCTCGTCAACGAGCTCGCCCGTCACGCCCATCGCGATCTTGCGCGCAACCTTTCGCGCCACTGCACCAAGCTGGCGCTCGAGCTGTCTCACGCCGCTCTCGCGCGTGTAATTGGACACGACGCTCATCACCGCGTCGTCCGTGAAGTGAATCCCCTTGTCGCCCAGGCCCGACTCCTCAAGCTGGCGCGGAATGAGATACTTCTTGGCGATTTCCGCCTTCTCCTTCTCGGTGTACCCGGCGAAATCAACTACTTCCATTCGATCGAGCAACGGTCCGGGAATGCTCTGGACGAAGTTCCCGGTCGCGATGAACAGCACCTCGCTCAGGTCGAACGGAATGCCGAGGTAGTGATCGGTGAACGTGTCGTTCTGGGCGGGATCGAGGACCTCGAGCAGCGCACTCGATGGATCTCCCTGATACGACGTTCCCAGCTTGTCCACCTCGTCCAGCAGGAACACGGGATTCTTCGTTCCGGCCTGCTTCATTCCCTGGATGATGCGACCCGGCATCGCTCCGACGTACGTGCGGCGGTGGCCGCGGATATCGGCCTCATCGCGCGCGCCACCGAGCGCAACGCGGACGTATTCGCGTCCGAGCGCGCGGGCGACCGACTTGGCGATGGACGTCTTGCCGACGCCAGGCGGTCCGATGAAGATGAGGATCGGGCCCTTGGCCATCGCCTTGGCCTTCGCCTCCTTCTGGTCGGTGATGGGACGCTCCTCGTCCACGCCAACCGCGAGCGACGGAGTCGCCTCATCCTTCTCGGCGCGCAGCACCGACGCGGGCACCTCGCCCTCGCGCTCCACCTCCTGCGCAAGCTGCTGCGCGCGAAGCTGGCGGACGGCCAGGAACTCGAGCACGCGGTCCTTCACATCGGTCAGACCGTAGTGATCCTCCTCGAGCACCTTCGATGCATTGTTCAGATCGAGGTGGTCGTCCGAGCGGGTGTTCCAGGGAAGCTCGGCGATCCACTCGAGATACGTCCGGATCACCTGGGCTTCCATTGATTCGCGGCCCGCCCGCTCCAGACGACCCAGCTCACGCTCGACTTCGGCGCGCGCTACCTTCGGGAGCTCGAGCTTGCTGAGCTTGTCACGGAGATCGGTCATCTCCTTGCTCTGGTCGTCGTCGCCGAGCTCCTTCTGAATCGCCTTCATCTGCTCGCGCAGGTACATCTCGCGCTGACGCTCGCCGAGCTCTTCCTGGACCTGCGACTTGATGTCTTCCTGCGCCTCGAGCAGTCCGACCTGGCGCTGAACGTGGACGAGCACGCGACGCAGGCGATCCTCGATGTTCAGCGTCTCGAGAAGACCCTGCTTCTCAGGAACGGAAAGCTCGATGTAGCCGGCGACGAGATCGGCGAACTTGCCAGGCTCGGTGACGGCGTCGAGCACCTGATGCACCACTTCTTCCGGAAGCCCGCGCCGCTCGCCGAGCTCGGCGGCACGCTCGCGGGTCTCCTTCTGGAGAGCCGTGAACGCCGGATCGTTCTCGTCCACCGGGCTCATCTCCTCGGCGGGGACGATCACCGCGCTGAGGTAGCCTTCGATGGTGGTGTACTGGAGAGCGGTTGCGCGTTGCTCGCCCTGAAGCAGCAGCTGCACACCGCCAAGTCCCCGCTGGATCTGCCCGATCCGCGCGATGACTCCCATTGAATAGAGAATCTCCGGCGCGGGCTCGTCGGTGTTGTCGCGCTGGGCGACGGCGAATACGAGTCGATCGCCCTTCAGCGCTGCCTCGATCGCGCGAAGCGTTCCCGGTCTGCCGGCGGCGATGGGAGCGGTGAGGCCCGGAAAAATTACTGTTCCGCGAAGAGGCAGAACGGGTATAGTTTGACGCTGTCCCATGTTTTTCCCTGAGAATTGAAACGACTACTTTTAGAAGTACGTCTTTCTAGTGGTGTTCCTAATACTGCATCTTTTGAGCGACTGATTCACGCCAGGGGGGCATGATTCACAATTCTTGTCTGTCGGGATGACGCGTCAAGCATGCCATTAAGACCTGACGATGCCCTTGGCGCCCATGTGGCGTCCGTTCTCGAGCCGTACTATGAAGTAGACAGCGAGATCGGACGCGGCGGAATGGGGATCGTGTATTGCGCGATGGACAAGCGTCTGAAGCGCAATGTCGCGATCAAGCTCCTGCCCCCGGAGCTGGCGTTTCGCGCGGACATCCGCTCGCGCTTTTTGCGTGAGGCGGAGACCGCCGCGCAGCTCAGCCATCCCAATATCGTCCCGATCTACAATGTCGAGGAGCGGGACAATCTCGTCTACTTCATCATGGCTTTCATCGCGGGCGACAATCTCGCCACGCGACTGCAGCAGCACGGCCCGCTGGAAGCGGGCGACGTCCGGCGCATTCTCCGCGAGGTAGCCGACGCGCTCGCCTACGCGCACAAGCGCAACGTGGTGCACCGCGACATCAAGCCGGACAACATTCTGCTCGACGCCGACAGCGGACGGGCGATGGTGACCGACTTCGGAATCGCTCGCGCGCTCACGGACCAGGGCGATTCGCGCCTCACGGCGACGGGAATGGCGATCGGGACGCCCGCTTACATGTCGCCCGAGCAGTCGGCGGGAGATTCGAACATAGACGGCCGCAGCGACATCTATTCGCTGGGCGTCGTCGGATATCAAATGGCGTGTGGCGATCTGCCGTTCAACGCGCCCAATACTCCATCCATGCTGGTGAAGCACCTGTCGGAGCGTCCGACACCGGTGGAGGAGCGCCAGCCGGATCTGCCGATGGATCTTGCGCG
The DNA here is from genome assembly GCA_030647905.1 of Gemmatimonadaceae bacterium. NCBI lineage: Bacteria > Pseudomonadati > Gemmatimonadota > Gemmatimonadia > Gemmatimonadales > Gemmatimonadaceae > Gemmatimonadaceae bacterium. The sequence goes on from JAUSJA010000018.1 coordinate 38,959, forward strand.
CGCAATCATGATCATGCTGGAGAAGGATCCGGCTGATCGGTTCCCCGATGCGGAGTCGGTGGTGGTGGCGCTGAGCAGCGGCGTGATGCCGACACTGCGAACCGCTCAGGCGCCGGCATCGGCGCCATACGGATTCGCCGGATTGCCAGCGACGAATCGGGGAACGGTGCAGCGCGGCGCGGTAGCGACACGCACCGGCTCCGGCCTCAGGGGTTCCTCGGTTCCGACTCCCGATGAAATGGAACGGTGGAATGCCGATCCCGTGCGGAGATTCCGGAAGAAGCTGGCGCCGTATCTCGCCGTGAACGCGATCCTCATTCCGCTCTCGATCTTCGGAGACGGCGGATTCCTCGTTATCACCGCGTTCTGGTCCATCGGCATGGCCGTGCAGTACTCCAAGCTCTGGCAGGAAGGCTACAACTGGCGCGACGTGTTCAGGCAGCCGCGCGACCGGCTCATCTTCGACGTCGCTGCCGAGACGATCGACGACGCGCGCGCGCTGTTCGACGAGACGAAGCGCGAGAAGGTGCGTGCGCGTGCGCGCGAGCGCGCTGCGGGCGGCCTGTTCAATGACCGTTTGCCACCGGCGCTCGGCCGTGGGTCGAGCGCCCGAATGCCCCGGTCTCCGCTCCCCGGCGAAGGCAATCCGCCCCCCGCGTTGCTGGCCGACAACTCGCCGTACGGATCAGCGCTGGCGTCGGTCAGGATGGATCGCGACGAGATCTATCGCCAGCTCCAGACGATGACGAAGGACGAGCGCGAGCAGATCCCCGACGTCGGTCAATCGGCGGACGCGATCTACCGCAAGGCGATGCAGGTCGCCACGACGCTGGCCGAGCTCGACCTGCGCGACAATCGTGATACACCCGAATCCATCGAGAAGGAGATAACCCTGCTCGAGGCACAGGCGAATCCGCTCGACTATCGCGCCAGCGAAGAGCGCGTTCGCCGTCTCGCGCATCTCAAGCGTCAGCGCCGCGTCGTCGCCGATCTCGGGAAGAAGCGGTCGGAGGCGGAAACGAAGCTCGAGCACTGCCGTCAGCTCCTCCGAAGCATGCGCCTCGAGCTGCTGCGGTATCGCTCTTCGGGCATGGGTGGTGCGCCCAATGGACTCACCATGGTGACAGAACAGGCGCAGATCGTGGTAAAAGAGATGGGTTACCTCTCTGACGCGGCCGCCGAGGTCAACGCGCTCTAGCAGCGCAGGGCCTCCCCTCCGGGAAAACAACATGAGCACATGCAAAGCCTGAAAGGCCTTTCTGTCGTCGCATTTCTGATCGCCGCCTCGTGCAGCGACGGGCCGGCGGTGGCCGCGCAGTCGGCGCGCGCCGACCCGATCAGAAAGGATTCGGTCGAGCGGGCACGAATAGTTCGCGTGCCGACTCCGGACGTAGTGCGCGGACTGTACGTGAACCGGTGGGCCGCAGTCGGCAGGAAGATGGGACAGCTCATTGACCTGGCGAAGAAGACCGAGGTCAACGCACTGGTCATTGACGTGAAGGACGATCGTGGCTTCGTGCTGTACAAGTCGCGCGTTCCGCTTGCGGTGCAGATAGGCGCCGACACCAACAGCGCGATGTCGCACACGAAGCTCCGCGCCATCCTCGACACGATGGTCGCGCACAGGATCTATCCGATCGCGCGCATCGTCGTGGCGAAGGATCCGCTCCTCGCCGGCGCGAAGCTGGAGTGGGCGATCAAGCGGAAGGACAACATGCAGCCGTGGCTCGACAAGAACGGCAAGCCGTGGCTTGACCCTCACCATCGCGAAGTGTGGCAGTACGCTGTGGATCTCGCGAAGGAAGCGTATGGCCTCGGCTTCAGCGAAGTGCAGTTCGATTACGTGCGTTTTCCCGACGAGAAGCGGCTGGTGAGGGAGGCCGTGTATCCGTTATCCAACGGCCGCGTCCGGGCCCAGGTGATTCGCGACCAGATCGGCTACGTGCGCGCGGCGCTCAAACCGCAGGCGGTGCCGGTGACGATAGACGTCTTCGGCCTCACCGCCACCGATACCACCGACATGGGAATTGGGCAGCGATGGGAGATGTTCGTGGATCAGGCGGACGTCGTGCTTCCGATGGTCTATCCGTCCCACTTCGCGCCCGGCACGTACAAGCTGGGCAACCCCAACGCGAATCCGTACGCGACGATAAACCGCGCGATGAAGGACATCAGGCGCCGCAGCGAAAAAGTCCCTAACGCCGCCAGGATTATCCCGTGGTACCAGGACTTCACACTGGGCCCACCGCACTACTACGCCGAGCAGGTGCGCGCGCAGATGAAGGCCGGCTACGACAATGGTTATCGGAGCTGGATACTGTGGAACCCCGGCAGCCGTTACACCGAGGCGGCGCTGGAACCGGAGTCGTGATGCATCGCGCCTGAGCCTCGGAGGCCGATCTGCCACCGAGACCCGGGTAGAGCGAGCTAGTTACGACTCTGCGGAGGCCTCTGCATCATCTGCTTCCGCTTCTCGACGTTCGCGTCGAACACTTTCTGCTGATCGGCGGTGAGGATGGCGCGGAACTCAGCCTGCTGCTTCCCCATCATCTCCATCATCTTCGCGCGCATGCCCTCGTCGGGCGGGCCGCCTCCCATGCCGTTCGGCATCATCTTCTGACGCTCCGCCATGTTCTTCGTACGGATCTCGTCAGCCTGCTTCTGCTGCGCTTCGGTGAGGGTGATTCCCTCGAGGAGCATCGCCATTCCACGTCCGCCACGCATTCCGCCGCCCGGGGGACCACCCTGCGGCGGTGCTCCGGCAGGCGGTGCACCCTGCGCGCTCGCAACCGTTGCACCAGCGCACAGCGCGATTCCAGCCACTGCCATTCTGATCCAGCTCATTCCCATCTCCGAAGTAGACTGTGCGAAGTACCCGCTCGGGTACTGTTGACACTTCTGTATACTCCGACCCTGCGGAAAAGGTTGACCGACGGTTCATGAAGCTCGATGCCGGTCGGGCGAAGGCCACTCAATTCCCTGTAAGTCGTTTCCTCCGAATGACTTGACCCGCCTGCCCTAGCGCCGAGTACAAAAAGTGCTATTCTTACGCGCCACTACAGGGCCACTTTCCTTACCATGCCTCGCCGGGCGGCTTTCAAGCCGTCGCTCACGGCCGGGCTGCCTGACTGAGAGATCCCTGGCTTTTTTCCAACGAACCTGACGTCGAGCGCCGATTGTGACTGTTCCCAGTTCCGCCGCCGATATAACTCTTCCGCCACTCCGTGGGACTGGTGAAACCATGTCCTTCCCGCTGGGTTGGCTGCTGGAGAACGCCTCGGGGCCGGTGCAATACCGCGCGGCCACCGAGGTCGCGCGCGTTTCCGAGTCGACGGCCCGCGAGATGGAGTGGCTCCCGTACGGATTCCGTCCGGCGCTGCGCCTCGCACTGTCGCAGAACGTTGACGGGATCTGGAACGGCTCGATGCTCTCGGTGCCGCGACGGAGCGCCGATTTCTCCACCGTCGGAACGATTCCGGCCGTGCGCCGGCTCCTCGAGTACGGATGGGATCGCGAGTCACCGCCGCTCGCGCTGGCTCGCCGCCCGTTGTTCCGGCTGCTCGCGGAAGACAACGATCCAGCATATCTCTACGAGCTTGGCACGAAGGCGAAAGACGACGAAGCAGTGAAGCGGGGACGTCTCCAGCTTCGCGAAGCAGCCGCAGCTGCGCTGGCGCAGGCGGGGTACGAGAGCGATCCGCGACTTCGCGGCGCAGCGCGGCGAATTCTCGAGCGAGTGGATGCCTACCTCAGCTCTCCGCTCGCCGAGAGGCCATGGAAGAGAATCGGAAACGTACACGTCCTCGCACCAGAGGTCTGTCCGCCGACCCTCCATATCCTGACGATGCTCGCGCACATGCCGATCTTCAGGAACGAGAACTACACCGAGACGGAGCGCATCTACCGGTACATCTCACAGCCGCATCCGCGACAGGAATCCGTACAACTCATCGGCAAGAAGATGGTGGAGCAGCCGCAGTTCGTGCTCGGCGACCGACTTCCGCACCGCAACGTCGTCGAGGCGGACGTGCCTTTTGCGCTCATGTGGCTCGAAACGATGGCGCGGCTCGGCTTCCTTCGCCGGAACGACAACTGGGTGAAGATGTTCGAGCGCTTCGAGGACGATCGCGGCCGGACGGGAGTCTGGCACCCGCACAAGGGCACCAATATTCCCGCGACGAGCAATCCGCGCGTATGGCCGATGTTCCCCCTCGAGGACCTCTCGCCGGGCGGCACGCCGAAAGCCACCGGCGCCGCCTGGGCAGACGTCACATTCCGCATCGGGCTCATCGGCAAGCTGCTCGGCCGCGTAATAAAGGTTATCTAGGCAAGGCGATGATGTGGGTCTCTCGCCGGCTCCGACCCGTAGAGATGTATCCCGCGGGGGAGCCTGGAGTGCGGACCCGATTCGTCGCGCTGCGATCCGGTCTTCGAGTGCGCGTCGTCGAAGCCGGCGACGCCGGCGCCCCCGCAATCGTTCTCGTACCCGGTTGGGGATGCGGCGCGTGGATCTTCCACGAGAACCTGCGCGAGATCGCGAATTCCGGATTCCACGTCATCGCCGTCGAGCTCAAAGGCCACGGTCTGTCGGACAAGCCGCGGGAGCCGAGCGAGTATACCGCGGATTCCATGCGCGATCATCTGCTGGAAATTCTCGATTCGCTTGGATTGTCGAAGGCAGCGCTGGTCGGCCACTCGATGGGCGCGGCCATCGTGGCGAGCGTCGCTGCGCTCGCTCCTGACCGGGTGAGCGGAGTCGTTCTCGTCGTGCCTGTCGGATTCGCGGGTGTGCGGGGCATGACATTGTTTCGCGCAATCACACCGCGATTCGCGATCCCTCTTCTTCCATTGCTGGCGACACGCGCGCTGGTTCGTCTGATGCTGAGCGTCGCCTACGGATCGAGGCGACGTGCATCGCCGCGGGACGTGGATGAGTTCTGGGCGCCGACGCAGTTTCCTGATTTCACGCGCGCTCTCCGTCATCTGCTTCACGAGTTCGAATGGGCCGCGCTGTTTCCGCGCATGGAAGTGCCGTGGATGACAGTAGTCGGTACTGACGACTCGCTGTCGCCGGCGTCCGACGTCGCCCGGTACGCGGGCGCCAGCGGGCGCCAGCCGGCGATAGTGATCGAGGGCGGCGGACACGTCATGTTCGACGAGACACCGGCGATCGTGAACCGCTCCATCGCCGATTTTTTCCGAACGGATGCGCGGTCCGGCTATATTTCGACTCAGAATGAGTAAAACCCCGGCAGCCGGAAATTCCCGACGAAAGAGCACTTCCGCCACGAAGAAATCGAAAACCACTGCGGAGCCAGTGCAACCGGCGGCCGAACCCTCCGCCGAAAAGAAATCCTCGCTCCTCGGCTTCCCTGATCTCGGACTCATGCCCGAACTTCTGAGAGCGGTCGAGGACGCGGGCTACACAAATCCGACGCCGATTCAGCAGCAGGCGATTCCGCTGGCCCTCAAGGGGCGCGATCTGATCGGTCTCGCGCAGACAGGAACAGGAAAGACCGCCGGCTTCACTCTCCCGATCATCCAGCGTCTGCTGGAGGAAAGGCACGGCCAGGCACGCGCCAGCGCGCACCGTGTTCGCGTTCTCGTTCTTACGCCGACGCGCGAACTCTGCGTCCAGGTGGATGAGAGCTTCCGCAAATACGGCAGGCACACCGGGCTCAGAGTCGCGGCGATCTACGGCGGAGTCGGCGTCGAGCCGCAGACGAAGGAACTCCGACAGGGAGTGGACGTGATCGTCGCCACGCCCGGCCGGCTGCTCGATCACATGGAGCGGCAGAACGTCGCCTTCGACGACCTCGAGGTGCTGGTTCTCGACGAGGCTGACAGGATGCTCGACATGGGCTTCGCGCCGCAGCTCAACCGTATCGTGGCGGAAGTGCCGCGGTTCAGGCAGACGCTGCTGTTCAGCGCGACGATGCCGCCCGAGGTGGAGGCGCTGGCGCGCAAGTATCTGCGTAAGCCCATCGTTGTTCAGGTTGGGCGCAGGTCGTCGGCGGCGAGCACCGTCACGCACGCGGTCTATCCGGTGCCGCGCGACAAGAAGACCGACCTCCTCGCCGAGCTCCTGCAGAAGGACGGAATGGATTCCGTTCTCATCTTCTCGCGCACCAAGCATGGAGCGGACAAGGTCGTGCGGCACCTTTCATCGAAGGGTATCAGCGCGACCGCGATGCACGCCGACAAGTCGCAGGGCGAGCGCACGCGCGCGCTCGAGGATTTCAAGAAGGGAACGGTGCGCGTCCTCGTCGCGACCGACATCGCTCAGCGCGGTCTCGACGTCTCGGGCATCAGCCACGTCATCAACTACGACGTGCCGCAACAGGCCGAGGATTATGTGCATCGCATCGGGCGCACGGGGCGGGCGCTATCCACGGGCGATGCGTTCACGTTCATGGCGCCCGACGAGATCGCCATGGTGCGCGCGATCGAGCGTGTAATTGGCGAGCCGATCCCGCGCATCTCGGTGCCCGGTTTCGACTTCGGCTCGCTGAAGGTCGAGCCCGAGCCCGCGGAAGCATAGCGGCCAAAGCGATAGCCGTAGCGATAGCCGTAGCGATAGCCGTAGCGTTAGCCGCGGCCTTGCGATTCCGTCAGTGCCGGACGCGGCCGAGACGCGAGACGATGATCGTGTCGGCGGCACGATTCCGCGCCACTACCATCGTGAAATTGCTGGCGCCGTATCCGACACCGATCGGAGAATACGTGATGGACGTGCGGTTCGTCGACAGCGACACCCCATGCGCGGCGCCGATCTCGCGAGCTCTGATCGGCTCCGTCCCGGCGCGAATCGAGATGACCCGACGCGGCGCATCCATGTCGAGGGTCACCTGTGTGCCGCGCGCGATGGCGACGTGGCGCGCGAGCGAGAACATGGATTCTATCTCCGTCACCGCCCCGCGCACCTCCATGCTGTCTACGAACGCCCACGCGCGCGGCAGAGCGATGACGAAGAGCGCAGCGGCCACAGTCATGACCACGGTTACCTCGATGATAGTGAATCCGTCGCTCGTTCGTCCCGTCATGTCGCCCCGCCGCGGTTGATGCAGAATTGCTACCAAGTCGCGCCGCGGGTCATGACACCACCTGCTTCCCACGGGGAGCAAACCACCGCATTCGACAGGCGATTGCGTTACATCTATGGCGACAGCCACCGCCGATTCACCGGAGAAGAGCGATGAAGATCACGATCGAATACTGCACCGTTTGAAACTACCAGCCCCGAGCCGCCAGTCTGGCGGCTGAGCTCAAAGACCGCATTCCCGGCGTGGATATCGAGATGATTCCGTCCGGCCACGGACGCTTCGAAGTCTCCCGCGATGGCATTCCCGTGTTCGAGAAATCGAAGCTCGGCCGCCACGCAATGCCGGGCGAGATTCTGAAGCTGCTGAATGAGAATTCCACCTGATCGAAAAAGCGTCCAATCGTTGCAGGAAAAATGTCCTCCCAAGGGGACATCGAGAGGGCCTCTTCGTCCTCAGCCAATAGCGTAAGTGGTTGTAATGTCGCTAGATACGTCATCATACCATGCCTGGCATCCCCCATGCAAATCCACTCCCCCATGACAATCCTTTCGTTCTCGCGGAATGACGCGGGAAAGATCAATAGATGGGGGTTCGCACTCCTTGCCGCGGGGATCCTCGCGGCGGGGAGGCCAGCGAATGCGCAGGGGTTCCCTCGGGAGCTCCCGATGCAGATTCCTGGGCTCCCGAAGCGCACACAAGGGCCGATGGTGCCTCCGGCTTATCGGCCGCCGGCGGGAATGTGCCGTATCTGGATCGAGGGAGTTCCTGCCGGACAACAGCCGGCACCTACTGACTGCGTCACAGCTGTCCGCAACCGGCCAGTCAATGGCTCCGTCATCTTCGGCGACAATTCGCCGAAGCGTGGCAATGAAAAGTCCAGGAAGGGGAAGTCGAAGAAGGAAAAAGACAAGGACATGGACAGCAACGACTCCCCTGACCAATAAGGAGAAGCAACGATGAAACGCATTGCATTTGCACTTGGTCTCGTCGCCGCGGCGACGTTCGCGGCTCCGCTCGCTGCGCAGTCTCGCAACAGCGGGCCCTGGTGGGATCCGGCGAATACGGGAACGAGAAGCGGAAGCACGTCGCGCGTTGACACTCGCGACGGAAACATCTACGGCAGCACACGGGCAGATGGCCAGTGGCGCCGTGAGTCGCGCGATCGCAACGGGAACAACATCTACGTTCGCACCCGCTACGATTCGAACGGCAATCTCATTCAGGAGCGCGCGCGCCGCGACACATTCGGCAGATATCGCGTGATTGACCGTCGTGTCATCAGCAACGCCAACGACCGTCGCAACGGTCAGGTCAATCGCGGCGACAACGACCGGAACAACGACGGTTGGGAAGATCGCAACGGCCGCAGCCGCAATGACCGCTGGGACCAGAACAACGGTCACGACAACGGCAAGCACAACGGCTGGTACAAGAACAAGGGCAACAACAAGGGTAACAACAAGGGCAACCGCCGCGATTAACTGAAAACGCGGTCGCCTGCAGGACCCGGCCCCGGGTGGAGTGATTCCACCCGGGGCCGTTTTATTGCAACTTGGGCTGCAATGCGAACCGTTCGCGACAGATACCTCCCTCCGGATCACGCCGCGTTCGTCGCCGCGGAGCCTCCCACCGGCCGCATCATCGTCATCGCCCCGACGCGCGCCGCATGCGAAACGATCGAGTTGGCGCTCGGTCTCCACATCGAGACGATCCTCGAGCAGCAGCACGGCCAGGAGATCAGGGATCTCGCTGCGGCCGGGAAGGGTTTCGGCATCGTCGCCGGAACCGGCACCGGAAAGACGCTCTCCATCCGCCCGATTGCCGAAACGATTCTGAGCACGACAGATCTTCGCGTGGGGGTCGTCAATCGCGAGCGTGAAGCGACGCCCGAAACGCCGACCTGGAACGTCATCATCGTCACCACCGGAATCGCCCGCCGCTGGTTTCAGGACGGTGACATTCTCCCCACCGACACGCTGGTCGTTGATGAGATCCACCAGACATCGGCGGAGCTCGAACTGTGTCTGGCGCTCGGGAAGCGCGTGGGCTGCCGGTTCATCTGGCTCTCCGCAACGGTGGATCCAACGTTTTACGCCACCTACCTCGCCGCCGCCGCCGTGCTGCAGAGCTTCGCTTTCGACCCCGCGCGCGCCGCCGACGTGAAGGTCGTGCGGAAGGATCCCCAGGAGTTTCTCGACGACCGCTTTCTCCTTCGCGTGATCAAGGACCGACTCGGCGTCGGAATGTTCCTCCCTACGCGCGCCGGTGTCGAGCAGGCGGCCGAGCGGGTGTCGTCGCAGTTCCCGCGCATCAACACCGCGTACTATCACGGCGGCGAGCCGATTCGAATCATCCGCCCGTTTCTCGAGGGCGGCGAGAAGAAGCCGTACTTCCTCGCGATGACGGCGGCGGGGCAGAGCGCCCTCAACGTGAAGGGACTCGACACGGTCATCATTGATGACAGGCGCTTCGGCAACATCATCGAGCGCGGGAAGAACGTCCTCACCCGCATGCATCTCGGCGCGAACGAAATCCTTCAGATGGCGGGTCGCGTGCACGGCCGCGTCGAGGGCGGGCGCGTGTTCATTCTCTCCGACCGCGATATCCGCTTCGAGGCGCTGCGTCCAACTGCGCCCGAGTTCCAGCTTGCCGGCGACTCCGAGCGCGTCGCCATGACTTGCGCCGACATGGGCGTGGACGCGTCGCAGCTCGATCTGCCGGTGCCGCTCGATCGCATCGCGTATCGTCGCGCGGTCTCACTTCTCGAGAGCCGAGGAATCATCGAGAACGGACGACTGTCGGTGTACGGCAAGTCGGTCGAAGCGCTGCCGGTGGATCGCCAGTGGGCCGAACTTCTGGTGAACGCAGACGACGAGCTCGTGCCGTACATCGCCGTGATGAGCTCGATCGAGTCGCTCCATCGCATGACGCGCGAGGAGCGCGATCTCGATGGATTGGTCATTCCGGGCAGCGATCATCTGACCGCGTACAACCTCTATGCCGAAGCGTTCACGCGGTGCGGCTACATGGGCGAAGTGTACGGGCTGCCGCGGCATCTCTTCACCGATGATCTCGAGGCGTGGGCCGAGCGCCGCGGCGTGCTGATGAAGTCCATCGAGGACACTGCGCTCGGGATGGCGAGCGTGTTCCGCGGTCTGGGCATGGAGCTGCCATCGCGGATGCCGGTCGCGCGCGACCACGTGCTCCGCAAGTTTGCCGCGGTGCTCGCGCGGTTCATGCCTTTCGATCTCGTCATTGACGAAGAGACTGCCGACGGTAGCGAAGCGCGAGTATCGAAGACGAGCGTGTGCGGAAGCTGGGGTCCGATTGCCGGAGACCTCCGTTATTTCGCCGACAGGTCGGGAAATCCACGCGCCGCGATCGAGGGAACCCAGGTTCCCATGCAGCTCATCCGGAAGTACGCCACGCGCGGAATTTCCGAGATCGCCTACGATCCTGCTCGCAAGGGAGGGCAGCTCGTCCTCCAGCACACGCTCGAGTACTTCGGATTCGAGCTGGAGCGCGAGATCGAAGTGCTCGAGGAGATCCCGCCCGAGCTCGCTGCGAGGGCGCGGGACGCGCTGGCCGAAGCCCTCGCGCGCGGACAGGCGCGGCATCTGTCGGTCAAGCGGAACCGCGCAGCGGTGGAGGAGATCAGGCAGACGTATCGTCGCTCAGGCGGGCTGACACCGAGGTTCGGATTGCAGGATCTAACCGCATGGTACGAAGAGCGGCTGGCCGGCGTGAGCTCGATGAACGATTTCCGCAACGCGCGCCTGACGCTCGACCGCGACGAGATCGTGCCGCGTGAGGTGCGCGAGCGATACGCAGGGCTGCCGGAGACGGCTGTGATCCGCGATCGCGAAGTGGACATCGAATATGACGTGGAGGAAAGAGACGGCGGTCTCGCGGCGGTGGCGCGGCTGCGGCTTCCGGAGAAACTCGCGCGGTCCATCACCGAAGCGGAGCTCCCGGTTCTCGATCGTCCGCTGAGATTCGTCGTGATACGCGGACAGCGCGGCGCAATCCGCGCGGATACGCTGGAGGATTTGCAGGATGCCCTGGCGCAGCCGTGGTCGCCTGACGAGGTGGATGACGCGCGTCACGCGCGCGACAATGAGTCGAGTGAGGAGCGGAGGGCGCGAGAGCTTGCCACGCGGCACCGGGGCGGCCGGGATGGGCGCGATGGTCGGGGAGGGCGGCAAGGCGGTCCGCGAAAAGGTGGTGGCGGCTCCCGTGGCGAAAAGCGCGGAGGGAAGCGCGAAGGGCCGGACAATGGAGACGGTGGCCCGAAGGGGCGGGGTGGCGGGTCGGGCCGTAGATTTCGCGGGCGATGAGCACAGAATTCCACCGTCATTTCAGCAGGCACCAGCAGGCGGTCTCCGACAGCATTGTCGCACTCGAGTCCGCGGCGGAGCTGGCGGGAGAAGCGCTCGTGGCAGCGCTCGGCGCGGGCCACAAGGTGCTCACCTTCGGCAACGGCGGCAGCTCGGCGGAAGCGAGTCATCTGGCGGAAGAGCTGGTGGGCCGTTTCCGGAAAACACGGCGGCCGTTTCCCGCCATCTCGCTTTCGGCCGATTCGGCAACAGTTACCTGTATCAGCAATGACTTCGGCTACGACGCTGTATTCGAGAGGCAGATCGAGGCGTTCGCGCAGCCGGGCGACGTCGCCGTCGCGCTGACGACGAGTGGGAAATCGGAGAACGTGCTTCGCGCGCTGCGCTTGGCGCGACAGCGCGGTGTGGTGACGATCGCTCTCACCGGTGCCGCCGGACTCAGCGGCGCTGAGGCGGATCACGTGCTGGCGGTTCCGAGCACTGACGGCGCGTTGGTCCAGGAGGTCCACCTGATGCTCATCCACGTCTGGTGCAGCGCCGTGGACAAGGCGCTGGGCGGCGACGCTAGGGAGTGACCGTCTCGGCGGTCTGCGGTGCTTCTGGCGCGTCTTCCGCGCTCTCCACCGGCTCTGCCGTCGAGAGCGCGTCCTCCTTGTAGCTGAGCCATCCGGTCGAGCCGTCGGCGACCAGCTCGACCTCGGTGCCCAGCGGGAGCGTGAGGTTCGGCACCTCGTGACCGGCGGGGAAATCCATCAGGATGGGAACGTCCAGATCTGACAGCAGGTCGAGCAGGAAATCCTCGAACTCGTCTTCCTCCGAACGGTCGAGCGAGAGCTGTCCGAACACGATTCCCTTTACGTGTTGCAACAGCCCCGCCGCGCGAAGATGCACGAGCCGCTCGTCGGCCACCGACATCGGATCGTGCGTCTCCTCGAGAAACAGGATCGCGTCGCGAGTGTCAATTTCATAGGCGGTGCCGATGGTCTGCTGCACCAGCGAGAGGTTCCCGCCGGTGAGCCGACCCGTCGCGCGGCCGGGTCTCACGGCGCGGGTTACATCCTTTCCGAATCGCGTCGGAGGCCTCGGCGTCGTGATCGCGGTGAGCAGCGACGCAGTGGTCGGATCGCGAGCGATGGGAATCAGGTCGTCCACCGTCGGGCCGTGAAACACGCGCAGCCCCGCCTGACGCATGAGCCAGAGGTGGAGCGCCGTGATGTCGGAATAGCCGACGAATATCTTGGGATTCCGACGGAAAACTTCGGGCTCGAGATAGGGGATCATTCTCGTGACGCCGTAGCCGCCGGTGCCGCCGATCACTGCCTTCACGCGCGGGTCGAGCCACATGCCCATGAAGTTGGCCGCGCGGCGCTCGTCCTGTTTTCTGGTGAAGCGCCGCAACTCGAGGATGTCCGGATCGAGAATGACCTCGTAGCCGGCGCGCTCCAGCGCCTTGGCGCCGCGCATGAGCTGGCCTTCGCGCGGTGAATACGATGGCGCCACGACGCCGATCGCCTCGCCGCGCGCGATGGCGGTGGGCCGGATCAGCTCGATGACCGGCGACGGATTCAGTGGCTCCGGAGTACCATTTCCCGACGGAAGCGGGACCGTAGTGCCCTCACTAGATTGCGTGATATGCCAGATTCGCCGGTTAAGGAGTTGAACCCCGAACATTCGGCCCCGTCGGCCGCCATTGCCACGGCCAAGAAGCAGGGTGCGGGCCCGGACGTCTACTTCCGGAAGGGATTCGGGCTCAAGGCCGAGGTGCAGGCTGAGCTTGCGTCTGATTATAGCGGGCGGCTGGTGGATCTGCTCCGGCAGCGGGAGTTCTGCCTCGAAGCCGGGGACACCACGATCCGACTGGCCCGGGAGTTCGGGTTCTGCTATGGGGTGGAGCGGGCGGTGGACTACGCCTACCAGACCCGGCGCAAGTTCCCCGACCGCCGGGTATTCCTGGCCGGCGAAATCATCCACAACCCTCACGTCAACACCAAGCTGCGTGACATGGGTGTGGAGATTCTCGACATCGGGCCGAACGGAATTGACTACAGCGTAGTCGGACCCTCCGACGTCGTGATCCTGCCGGCGTTTGGAGTCACCATCCACGATTTCCAGACGCTGCGCGAGATCGGCTGCGTGATGGTGGACACGACTTGCGGGTCGGTGCTCAACGTCTGGAAGCGCGTCGAGAGCTACGCCAAGGACAGCTTCACGTCGCTCATCCACGGGAAGTACTACCACGAGGAGACGCGGGCGACAGCGTCGCAGGCGGCGAAGTATCCGAACGCGCCCTACTTCGTGGTCCGGAACATGGACGAGGCGAGGGTGGTCTGCGATTTCATCGAAGGACGACTTTCCGCCGATGAGCTGATGGAGAGGTTCGCGCACGCCGCAGCGCCGGGCTTCGATCCGGTGCGCGATTTCCAGCGGATCGGCGTGGCGAATCAGACCACGATGCTGGCGAGGGAATCACTGGCGATCGGCGTCGCGGTGGGCGAGGCGATGGCGCGCGCGAAGGGTGACGACTACGCGAAGACCAACTTCCGGACGTTCGACACCATCTGCAGCGCGACACAGGAGCGGCAGGACGCGGTGATCGAGCTCCTCCAGCATCCGATAGACGTCATGGTGGTGATCGGGGGTTACAACTCGAGCAATACGATCTCCCTCGCCGCGCTCTGCTCGGAGAAGGTCCGTACGTATCATATCGAGGATGCGGCCGCCATCGATCCCGTGACCGGAACGGTGCGCCACCGTCCTCCCGGATCGAACGGAGACGTGGACGAGGTGGGATGGCTGGCGAGTCCGGGCCCGCTTCAGATCGGAATCACGGCGGGAGCGAGCACGCCCAATAACAAGATCGGTGACGCGGTGGCGCGGCTTTTCGCAACGAGAGGAGTTCCGCCCGAAAACGTGATCTGACCTCCGCCGGCGGGCCGCCGCGACGAATTGATGTCAACCAGGTAACATATAGTGTTGCTCGCAGCGCCAGTCGTGATTAATGTGCTGGCGTTTCTGGTTTCCGTGGGACGGCCCGAAACTTGTTATGTCGAGCGGCGTACAAGGACAGGAGGTTTTCCAGTGGAGGTTGTGATGGAGCTCTTCGGAGCGCACGCTACGCCTGATCCCCAGGCTGGCGTTGGCGCGGAAGGAGCGGAGGACGTGCTCAATCTCGGGGCGTGGTTCCAGAAGGGATGGACGACCGCCGGCAGCATCGGGGAGAAAGGAACGGACTTCGTAGCGGGGATTTTCGACAGATTTCGCGAAGCGGATGCACTTGGCTATGACAACGAGGGAGACCAGACCGAAAACTGAATCGTCTGTCGAGTAGTGAAAAAGGGCCGCCCTGATGAGGGGCGGCCCTTTTTCCGATACCCGTTACCCGTTACCCGTTACCCGTTACCCGTTACCCGTTTGGTCGCGATCTTCCCCGCCATGAGATCCCCACAAAAACTGCTTTCCCTGCTTGCGGCATCAGTCGCGCTCGCGGTCGTACCGGCCCGCCTCCCGGCACAGAACGACGGCGTCACGCACGTGGACACCGTCGCCGCTCCGTCGCTCCGCGCCAACCTCCTCGGCGATCCCGACCGGCGCGAAGTGACGGTGTATCTCCCGCCGAGCTACTCGAAGCGGCCGGCGAAGCGATATCCCGTCGTGTACCTGCTGCACGGATTCGCGGCTGACCACCGCGCGTTCATGCGCGGCGCGTACCAGAATCTGAATATCAGGCTGTCCATGGACAGCCTGATCCGCGCCGGCGCAGTACGCGAGATGATCGTCGTCACACCCAATGCGCGGGATGCGTACGATGGCAGCTTCTACGCGAACTCAGTCGTTACCGGCAACTGGGAGGATTTCATCGTCCGCGACCTGGTATCATACGTGGACCGGAAGTATCGCACGGTCCGCAACCGGACGGGCCGTGGTCTCGCGGGTCACTCGATGGGCGGCTTCGGCGCGCTCCGGGTCGCCATGCGCCATCCCGAAATGTTCTCGGCGCTGTATGCGCTCAGCCCATGCTGCCTCGGAAGCCTGGCCGACTCTCCCGACGCCGGGATGACACGCGCGTGGAAGATCGCGCTCGGCCTTACGGATCGATCGCAGTTCTCGAAGGCGGGATTCATTCCGAACATCATCTACGGCATGGCCGCCGTCTATTCACCCGACCCGGCGAACCCGCCATTCTACGTTCGGTTTCCACTCGCGCTGGAGGGCGACTCGCTGATCTCGAACGCGGCGCTCGCGACAAGCTGGACGGTAACGCCGCTCACGCTCGTACCGGCGCATGTCGCGGGTCTCGCGCGGATGGCGATTGCGTTCGACGCCGGCACTGCCGATGGATTCCGCGATATTCCGGCGAACGTTCAGAAGCTCGATTCGCTGATGACCGCTCTCGGAATACATCACGCGGCCGAGCTTTACGAGGGAACTCACGGCAGCCGCATCAGGTCGCGAATAGAGTCGAAAGTCATGCCCTTTTTCTCCAGGACACTGCATTGACCGAAGAAAGGCCGCCTGAATGGGCGGCCTTTCCGATGACAAAGAGAACTACTCTCCCGCCGCTTTTCTCCGCCGCGTGCGCACCGCTCCCTCCTTCTTCTTCTTCCCTCGCCCGATCGGCACGACGTCCATCTCTGCTGCAACGGCGGGCAGCGGCTCGGCCGCCGGAATCTGCTTCGGCTGCTTGTAGGTGAACCGCTTTCCCTCGTAGTTGCGGAAGATCACCTCGTCGTCGTTGATCTCCTCGACAGATTCGGGCAGCAGCGGGACTTTTCCTCCGCCGCCAGGGGAGTCTATCACGAACTGCGGCACCGCCAGGCCCGACGTCCAGCCGCGCAGCGCCTGAATGATCTCGAGACCCTTCTGGACGGTGGTGCGGAAATGCTCGCCGCCGGCGACCTGGTCGGCCATGAAGATGTAGTAGGGCCGCACACGCGCCTTCAGCAGCTCGTGCATCAGCTTCATCATTACCTTCGCGTCGTCATTGACGCCCTTGAGCAGCACCGTCTGGCAGCCGAGCGACACGCCGGCCCTGGATAGGCGGTCGAGCGCCGCCACCGCGGAGGGCGTCAGCTCGTCGGGATGATTGAAGTGCGTATTCATGAAGATCGGGTGGTACTTCTGCACCATCTCGCAGAACTCCGGCGTGATGCGCTCGGGCAGGTGCGATGTGATGCGGCTTCCAATGCGGATGATCTCGATGTGCGGGATCGCCCTGAGCTGCTGGAAGATGTACTCCAGCCGCCGGTCGCTCAGCATCATCGGGTCGCCGCCGCTCAAGATGACGTCGCGGATCTCCGTATGCTGCCTCAGGTACTCGAACGCCGAATCGTACTGGTTGAGCGGGATCTTCTCCGGATCGCCGACCTTCCGCCGCCGCGTGCAGAAGCGGCAGTAGCTGGCGCATACCGGGCTGACCAGGAACAGCGCGCGGTCCGGATACCGATGGGTGATGTTCGGCACCGGCGAGTCGCCATCCTCGTCGAGCGAATCGATGATTCCGTCCACGACATCCAGCTCCTCGACGGTCGGCACGTACTGCTGCCACATCGGATCGCCGACTTCCTTGATCGCATCGAGCACCGAGGGCGTGAGGCGCATCTGGAAATTTTCGAACGCAGGCCTCAGCGCTTCGACGTCAATCGCGTCGCCGAACTTCTCGTGCAGCTTGTCGAGTGTGGCGATGCTCTCTTCCTTCAGGATTTTCTGCCAGTCACTCATTGTGGCATCACTCCATGCGTCGGCCATCCCAGGGATGGGGCGCGGCTCTGCAACCGTTTTGTGAATGTGATCCGGTCGTCCGACGGCGCGTAGAAATCGCGCGCCCTCGCGGCCTCGACGTATCCACGGCAGATGTAGAACCCGCGCGTGTTCCCGTAGTCGGATCGGGACGATGTTTCCACTACCACTATTCTGGCGTTCAGTCCCTTTAGCCTTCGTTCAACCTCACCAAGGAGGATGGTTCCGCTGCCGGATCCCTGAGCGGCAGGATGCACGGCGATCCAGTACAGATCGTAGGTGCGGTCCGTGCCGGGCGTGGGCCCGTAGCAGGCAAAGCCGACCAGCTCCTCTTCCGGGGTGAAGGCGCCGAGGAAGAAATAATCAGAGCTGGCTGGAGGATTCACGGGAACCCCGGTATGCGCCGCATCCGCGCCGTACACCGAGTCGAACAATTCAATCGCAACCGCGACCTCGTCTTCGCGGAAGACGTGCGTCGCGACGAGAATGTCGCGTACGCTCTCGCGGTACCCGGGGCCGAGATCTCCGACGAGGATTCGCGGCGGAGCGACGAGAGGTTTCTGCGGAGTCCGGATGATCACGGCGTCGCCGCCATCAGAAGCTCCATCCCCGAGAGACGGAGCGCGCGCTGCCACAGCTCCGGCGACGTGTCTATGCGCAGACTGAGCCCTGCCTCGCACACGCGACGAATGAGCGCGTTGTAATCCATCCCCGCAACGCGCGCCATGCGGGCGAGTCCGGCGTCGGGAGAAATGTCGGGATTCGGATTCACCTCGAGAAGCCACGGCCGTCCTTCGGCGTCAATCCGGAAATCAGCGCGGCCGTATCCCTGCCCACCGACGGCGCGCCACGCCTCGAGCGTGATGCGCTGAAGCTCCTCCGTCAGCTCGGGCGACAGATCGGCCGGGCACGACGGCGTCGCGCCGAGGTCCTCTTCGCTGCCGGGGATCCACTTGGACTGGTACGACACGATCTTCCACATGCCACGCGGCATCTCGCCGAAGTTGATCTCGGCAACGGGCAGCACCTCGTCATCCACGATGCCGACGTTCACTTCGCGCCCGGCCACGTAGCGTTGCACGACGACCTCGTCCCACCGCTCGTGCATTGCGTCGAGCCGCGCAGTGAGCGCGCGCCCGCTGCGCACCACCGACCGCTGCTCGATCCCGATGGACGCGTCTTCCGCGGCCGGCTTGCAGATGGCCGGATATCCCACGCTCGCCACGTCCTCGCCCTTCCGCGCGAGCGACCACCGGGGAAGGGGAAGCCCAGCCCTGTCGAGCATCGTGTTCACGACGTACTTCCGCAGACACAGGGCCGTGGTGGTGCTGGAGTTTCCGGTGAAGGGAATCCCGAACAGCTCGAGCACCGAAATGACCATCGGCTCGAGCGCGGCGACGCCGTCGATCCCTTCACAGAGGTTGAAGACGAGATCGAACTTCGCGCGTCGCACGCGCTCTACCCATCGCCCGTCGGGATTCACCGGAACACGGACGTGCTGATGCCCCCAGTGCTCGATCGCATTTTCGATCGCTTCCACTGATTCGAGGATCAGTCCGTCGGGATTCACTCCGAGCGCCGACATCCCGTCGAACAACACGCCAATTTTCATGCTCGCGCCCTCCGGGGGGCGCCGTTTCTAGGCGGCGCGGTCTCTCTGGAGCGAGCGGCCGAGTGCGACGTTCTGCCGCGCGGCCGCCAGTTGCAAACAGGATTGAATGAGCTGGTCGTAGCTCAACCCGGCCGCACGGGCTGCTTTTGGAAAGCAGGAGTTGTCCGCTTGGTCGGGGAGAATTCCGGGAAGTGGATTGACCTCCACCACATTGGGCTTTCCGGCGGCGTCGAGCCGCACGTCTATCCGCGACCAGTCGCGGCAGCCGAGCACGCGATACGCGTCGAGCGTGACACGCTCGATCGCTCTCGCGAGTGATTCGTCTATGTGGGCGGGGCAATCGAACATCTGAAGAGGGCGCTCGGGGCGGTCCCAGATCCACTTGGCCTCGTAGCCGTAGATGGGGAGCGCTCCCTCGGGCAGCGACGCGAAATTCATCCCGACGATGGGGAGAACCTTCGCTTCGGCTCCATTACCAAGCACGGCGCACGTGAATTCGGCGCCCGGCAGATACTCCTCGACGATCACCGGCTGGCGGTAGGTCTCGAGGAGAAACGCGGTCTGTGCCTCCAGCTCATCATGCGTGCGGCAGAAATTCCGCTCGGTGATTCCCTTCGACGATCCCTCGTGGATCGGCTTCACGAAAAGGGGCAGCGGAATCTCGCGTGCGCTCGCGAGGTCGCTCATCTCCCTGACGACGGCGAAGCCCGCGGTGGGCACGCAGTGATACGCGAGCATCTCCTTGGTCTTCGCTTTGTCGAGGCACAGGGAGAGCGTGAGCGGATCACTGCCGGAGTAGGGAATTCCGTAGAACTCGCAGATGGCCGGGACGTGCGCCTCACGGTTCGCGCCGTACCGTCCTTCGGCGATGTTGAAGACGATGTCCGGTCTGGCGCGGCGCAAGCGTTCGGGAAAGTCCTCGGTCGCCTCGAGACGGATCACCTTGCCGATGGCGCCGAGAGCGGCGGCGACGGCATCTATGGTCTCGATGCTGTCCCACTCGGCGAACTCGTCTGCGATACTCGGCGGTTCTTCCTCCGGACGGGACGACTCACCGTCAGCCGGCAGAGAGTTGCGCGCGGCCGATTGCATGTTGCCCGTGAGCTCGGATGGCTCTGGCTTCTGATTGAAGGCGAAACCGATCCGGGTCATTCGGTCCCTACGAAAATGCGCGCGAGCGATTCATGACCCCGAGTATATAAACCACTACTATGGGGCGCAATATTTTTTCTCGCGAAAGGAGAAATTCTTTCGCGGAAAAAAATTTTCACCGCGTTCTCTGCGGTGAAGGCTCTCTCTTCTCAGACCTTGTGGTAGATGATCCGTGCCGCCTCGGCCCGGTCCGCCGCGGCGTAGATATCGAAGTCGGAGAAGAAAGCGGGCGCCTCGCCCAGCAGAGTCCGCAGCATCGCCAGCGCGCAGCGGCGGATCTCGAACTCCGCGCCCTCGCTCGACCGCAGCTCGAGCATCGTCCGCCACGCTCGCGCATTGGCGGTGACGACGATCTTCGTCTCGGTGGAATTGGGCAGCACGCCCCGGGCGGCCTCTCTCGCCATCTTCCGGCGATGGATCTTGTCGCCCACCCAGGCGTAGCGGGCCATCAGCTGCTCGACAAGAGTGACGTACGCGCGCTGAGCCGCCTCGACCTGATCCCGCCACGCCTTCTCCAGCGCTTCATCGCCGATGATCGCCGGAGGCATAACGAAGTTCGCCTCCGACTCGTCCACGTACCGCTGCGATAGCTGTGAGTAGGAGAATCCCGCCCTGTGGCGCACCAGCTCGTGGGTGAGCGAGCGGCTCACTCCCTCGAGAAGGAGCGAGTAGTTGGCGTGCTCGAGAACGCTGCCGTGCCCCTGCTTCTTGATGTTCTCGAGATACTCGCGCGTGCTGCGGCTCGCCGGATTCTTCTGGCTCATGTAGCAGAGGCGGCCCGCGAACTCGGCGAGCTTCTCACCATCGGTGCTCTCTCCGAGCCAGTGGACGGGGAGATGCGAGGGCTCGGCGAATGCGGGTCGCGAGAGTACGGTAATGCGGGGCTCGAGGAAGATCACGTCTGTGGCGGGAAGAGAGTCTGTTCTGAGAGGAGGCGGGGCGACGGTAAGCTAGCCCGCACCGGGAATGAGAGAAAGCCGCGGCGTCGCGTACGAGCTGTCGTCGGCAATCTTGTCGAGCACCAACCGCGCTTCGGCCGGCAGGGGAGCGAGAGCCGGATCGTACTTGATGTCGCCGAGAGGTCGCTGAGCGCCGACCGGTACCTTCACGCCGGAATTCAGAATTCCCCTCGGGTCGAAGGCACGCTTGACGAGCGCGAACAGCTCGATGGCCTTCGAGCTCCACACACGGGACAAGAGCGGCGTCCGGAGACGCCCGTCTCCGTGCTCACCGCTGAGCGTGCCGCCCAGTCGTGCGGTGAGCGCGACGATATCGTCGAGAAGGCCGTCCACGTCGGCGCGCCAGTCCAGCTTGCTCACGTCAATCAGCGGGTTCACGTGAACGTGCGCGTCTCCCGCGTGTCCGAAGATGACGCCGCGAACGCCTCGCGCATCAAGTGCCGCCCTCACGCCCCGCACGTAATCGGCGAGGCAATTCGCCGGCACCGCGCTGTCCTCGATGAACTGCATGGACTTGAGCGCCGGGTCGAGGCGCGAAAGGATCGGGCTCGCCGCGTGTCTCAGCTCCCAGATCTCGTGCTGGTCCTGCGATCCGAGCGCGACGCGCGTGACGCTCGCACCGGCGCCGGCGAACAGGCGGGCGAGCTCGTCCGCCGCTAGTGCCGCGGATTCCTCGCTCTCTCCCTCGACTTCGGCGAGCAGCACGGCTTCCGTGCCCGGCGGTACCGAGGCGAGCGCCGCGACCGGCGAGTGGGCGCCGCCACCCGCCGCAACATCGAGAAAAGTCCGGTCGAGCAGCTCGCACGCCACGGCTCCTGCCTCCCTCGCGCCGACTGCGCCTTTCACGGCGTCGTCGAGATTTCCAAAGGCACCGAGCACGCCACTGGTGGCTCGCGCCGCCTCGGTCAGCGCCAGCTTCACGCCGACGATTACCGCCAGAGTGCCTTCGCTGCCGACGAGCAGATCCACCAGCTCGCGCGACTTCGCGTACGCGGCGACGCCATACCCCGACGAATTCTTTGCGACGCCGGCGTGCACTGTGGCGCCGGCCGCGTCGTCCGACAGGAGCTCCGACTCACGCGAGAGAAATCGCTGGATCGCCGGGATTTCCGCCGGCGCCGGCCTGCCGCGCTCGATCACGGCACGGCTCCCATCGTCGAACACGCAGTCGAGCGCGAGCACCCACCGCCGCATCGCGCCGAAGCCGAGCGTGTGCGCACCGGCGGCGTTCGTCGAGACCATTCCGCCGATCGTGCAGAATTCTCCGCTCGATGGATCCACCGGGAAGCGCAGCCCACCCGCAGTCGCTGCACGATTCACTTTTCCGCGCAGCGCGCCCGGTCCCACCCATACGGAACGCCCCGCGACGTCCACTTCGCCGATGCTGTCCATCCCGCTGAGATCCACCATCACGCCGGGACCGATCGCTCCGCCGCTCATGCTGGTGCCCGATCCGCGAGGCACGATGGACAGCGAGCTCGCCGATGCCCATCGCACGAGCGTCATTACATCTTCGGCATCCCGCGGAACGGCGATCGCGACGGGCACGATACGGCCAACACCGGCCGCCTCTGAGTATACGGCGCGCGAGAGAGCGTCAGCCCGATACGTCCCGCGAAAACCGGCAGGTGGAAGATGACACTGCTGCGCTGCGCGCCCGGTCACAGTCCGAGGCTGCTCACCCGCGGCGGATTCTCCGAGTAGTCGTAGAAGCCCTTCCCCGATTTCCGCCCGTACATCCCGGCGATCACCATCCGCTTGAGCAGCGGCGGCGGCGCGTACCTCTTCTCGCGATACTCGGCGAACATTATCTCGGCAATCTTGTACGTCGTGTCGAGCCCCACGAAGTCGAGCAGCGTGAACGGACCCATCGGATACCCCGCGCCAAGCTGCATCGCCTTGTCAATGTCCTCGACGCTCGCGACGTTGCTCTCCAGCGCGCTGATCGCGTCGAGCATGTAGGGGACGAGCAGAAGATTGACGATGAAGCCGGAACTGTCCTTCGCACGGACCGGCTCCTTCCCCAGCTTCTTCGCGAACTCGAACGCCGCGTTGGCGGTCTCCTCGCTGGTTGTGATGGTGCGCACGACCTCCACCAGCTTCATCAGAGGAACCGGATTGAAGAAGTGAAGCCCCAGCATCCTGTCCGGCCTTCCGCACGCCGCGGCCATCGCGGCGATCGTGAGACTCGAGGTGTTCGATGCGAAGATGGTCTCCGCCGGACAGATGGCATCGAGATCCTTCCACATCGCGTTCTTCAACTCGAGATCCTCGACGACCGCCTCGATCACGATATCGCAGTTGGCGAGCTTCGCGAGCTCGGTGGTGAACGAGAGCTTCGACAGCGCTGCATCGCGCTGCTCCGCGGTCACCTTGCCGCGCTCGATCCCCTTCGCCAGAACCTTTTCGACTCCGCTCCGCGATTTCTGGATGATAGGATCCGAAACCTCGCGTACGACGGTGTCGAACCCGGCCTGCGCACTGACCTGGGCGATACCGCTGCCCATCAGCCCGCCACCAAGCACGCCAACTTTTCTGATCTCCTTCACTTGAGCCTCCTGGAAGAGTCGAATTCGAGCCGGTCGAGGGTCTGCTCGAGCGCGAGCTGCGCGCGCATCACGAGCTGCCGGTGTCCCTTGCCGATCTGGTATCCCGCGATGGCCCCGATCAGTGTCGGCACTGCCGCCGCGCCTCCGAGCAGAATGAATGCATCCGGTGTCACTGCAATGGATCCAATGACGGCGATCACGCCGCTGCCAAGTATGCCGGCGATGAGCGCCCCGGCGCCGACGCGCACTCGCGCGCCGCGGCTCTCGGAAAGATCAGCGTCGACGCGCACGAGAACCCGCTCCGCGTCCACCGGAATGATCGTCGCCGCCACCTGGCTCGCGCGCGCCAGATGATATCCGCGTCCGCTCAGATTGAGCCCGCGCTGAAGCGTCCCCAGCACACCTGATCGCGCTTCCCAGGTGATGCGGTCGGGGAAGCGGCGCTGCACGCGCAGCGCTTCCTCGCGCTGCATCCAGGTGTCAACCGCCGCGAGAACCTCGGCGGGCGAGCCACGCACCGTGCGTGACGCCGTGGCGATCGCCGGTCCGGTGATGCTCGCGACGAATCCCTGTTCCACTGGAACGGCGACGCGCGACCGCTCCTCGGCCAGCGCCTGAGTGAGAGTCGTCGAACTGATTCCCGCTTCCTTGCCGATCTCGATCAGCTGCGACTCCGTCAGCATCCCGCTCGAATCGGTGCTCGCGGTAGATGCCTGAAGCTCGGCGGCACGGGCAAGCACACGCTCGATCGCGGTGCGGTCGAGAGGGGGCTGTGTCGTCGGAAGATTGGAGGGGTTGTCAGCCATGCTGCGTAAAATAAGGTTCTTCGCGAGAGCTAGATGCCCCCGAGCACCACGTCTATCTGCCTCGAGATCGCGTCCCTGATCTGATCGGGCAGAGGGAATGCGATAGCCAGCGATGCAACCGGATTCGATCCGACGCTCCGGTTCGCCGAGCGCAGGTAGTAGCGCGCGTATCCGTCAACCAGCTCGGGTGAGACCTTCTGAAGCAGGATCGCTCCCCCTCGCACCGCCCCGGCGGAGATGTAGCGATCGAGAAGGCCGTTTCGCCTGTCGGTCGGAGTCACGTTGTCCTCGACAGCCGTCGCCACCTCGCGTCCGACCAGCTCGTGGGCGACGACGTAGATCGCCTCGATCGCGTCGGAGCTGCGTGCGGGGAAGGCCACCGCGGTGGCATTCTGGCGTTTGCCCGCACTCAGCGTGCGTCCCTCTCCGTCGAGCGGCAGCGAGAGAAGGATCTCGCCGCCCGCCTGGCGCGTGTTGTTCAGGAACCGCTGGAGACGCGGCCGGTACATGTTCTCCCAGATGCTCGAGACCTGGTCCAGCACGGGCACCCGCTCGCGCTGCTGCTGATCCCAGTACGCCTTGTAGAAGCGGCTGTTCTCGTCGCGGATTGACTGCGTGAAGAGACGCGCCCATTCACGGTCGGCGGGTACCGGGAAATATCCCGAGAGGAGGGCGATGAGATCCGCCGTTTCCTGGTTGCTTGCCGCACGCGGATTTCCGTCGGCGCGCACGAAGATGTCCATCGCCTGCAGCAGCTCGTTGAGTGACGCGAAGTAGAGCGGGATGAACTGCGCATTGACGAGAGATCTGTTCAGCGCGAACCGGCTGCGCAGCGTGGAGATGTTCGCGTCGAGCTGGGTGGTGACGTTCGCGCGCCGCTTGAGGTCGTTCATCTCTGCCTTGTACCCGCGGCGGAAGAAGGGCACCTGAGTCGTGTCGTCCTGGATCATGGCGAATCCGTGGAGCCACAGGTCCACATGTTCGCGGGCGTGGACGGGCCACGCGGTCGTCGGCGCCACCGCGCCGGTGTCGGTGGATCCAGTCGAGCCCATGCCCCCTACCGTCGCACAACCGGCGAGCACGGCAACGAATCCGGCCATCCATGTCCATCGCGCTGTTGAAAAACACATTGCAGTCCTCCGGGTTTACCGCGCCGAGGCGCGGATCAGAGCCCGGCGATCTTCGCGCGGGCTAGTGAAATGCCTCCACGATCAGCGCTATCCCCTGGCCCCCGCCGATGCAGGCGCTGCCGAGTCCGTAACGCTTTCCCTCAGCCCGGAGTGTATGCAGTAGATGGGCCGTGATTCTCGCCCCGGACGCCGCGAGGGGGTGGCTGATGGCGATGGCGCCGCCCTGACGGTTGAGCTTCGCGCGATCGAGCCCCATCTCGCGCTCTACCGCGCAAGTCTGGGCCGCGAACGCCTCATTGATCTCGATGATATTCATGTCGTCGAGTGAGAGGCCGGCTGCGGACAGTGCCTTGCGCGATGCCGGCACCGGGCCGATGCCCATGATCTTCGGATCCACCCCCGCGATCCCCCACGACACGAGACGGCCGAGCGGCTTCAGCCCCCGATCGGTGGCGAATGACGCGCTGGAGATGACGAGAGCGCCGGCGCCATCGCCGATTCCCGACGCGTTGCCGGCCGTGACGACGCCATTCTCGCGAAATGCCGGCTTTAGCTTCGCCAGGCCCTCGAGTGTCGAGTCGGGCCGCATGTGCTCGTCACGCGCGAAGGTCTCGACCTGCTTCGTCTTCGGATTCCGCACCGGGATGCCGATGATTTCATCGGCGAACGCGCCCGCCGCCCACGCATCGCGCGCGAGCTGCTGCGACCGAAGCGCGAATTCGTCCACGCTCTCGCGTCCGAGCTCGTACTTGTCGGCGAGATTCTCCGCCGTCTCCGCCATCGCCAGTCCGGCATAGCTGTCGGTGAGCGCCGCCCACAGAGTGTCCTCCAGCGGCGGCGACTTCCCGAACGGCACTCCCCATCGCACTCTCGCGATGTGAGGCGCCTGGGACATCGAATCCGCTCCGCCGACGAGACAGACAGTCGAGTCGCCCAGCAGGATCTCGTGCGCGCCGCTCACCACCGACTGGAAACCGGAGCCGCACAGACGATTGAGCGTCAGCGCCGGAGACTCCTCCCGGCATCCCGCCTTCAGTGAGACATGCCGCGCGAAATACGCCGAGTCGGCGCTGGTGTAGAGGACGTTGCCGAAAATCGTGCTGTCCACGTCGGCAGCTTCGATTCCCGCGCGCTCGATCGCCGCCTTTGCCGCGTAAGTCGTCAGCTCGGTCACCGGCATGTCGCGGAGCGTTCCGCCAAACGTGCCGAACGGCGTGCGAACCGCCGAGAGGAAGACGACCTCGCTCTTGCCGTTCGATGTCATCGTGATTCCGGTTTTAGAAGATTGATCCGATACGCGTCAGCCGACGCCGCGACCGCATGTCGCGCAGAACTTCCACCCTTTCTCCAGCTCGCTGCCGCACGCGGGACAGCGCGACACCGAGAGATTATTGCCGCAGTGCGGGCAGTAGATCACCGTCCGGCCTTCAGGAAGCGTGCCGCCGCAGAAGCGGCACCCCTCGGGAACGGAAGCGCTCATCAGCGACGACAGCGCCGCGGGAGCGGTTCTCGCCGCGTCTGCGACCGGCGCCGGCGCTGGTCCGGGTGATGAGACGGGGAATGTCGCGTTGATACCAGGGGCAGGTGACACCGAGCCCGGTGATTCGGCGACCGATCCTCGTGGGGTCTCCTCTGCCGCGACCGATCCATTCGCGGTCGGCGCGGCCTCCGTCCCGGACGCAGTCAGGGCGCGAATGCGACGCAACGCCTCCGGCGCGAGCGACACCTTCGAAGTGGCGAATTCGCGAAACGCGCCGGTGTCCATGTTGCGCGACTCCACCTCGGCCTTGAGCTTGTCGCGCATGGCGGGGTCGGTGAGCAGGTAGTCGCGCTCGCCGGAGAGCAGCCGCGTCATCGCGATCTCGTAATCCTGATTCGTTTCGATTCCGAGCTCGCGCCGGTGATGGCGGTAGGGAATCAGCGTCTCGTAGAGCTCCTGCACCGTGAAGGGCAGCGTCAGATACTCCGAGTGCCGGTGTCTGATGTTGCTCACCAGGCGATGAAATACGCGGTCTAGATCGTCCATACTCTCGGGCTTGGCTTGAATGTCCCGGGCTCGGGAAACGGCGCGGTATCCCTGAACCCATTTCTTCCTTCCCGTCGCGCCGCCATCCAGCTCTCGAACTCCGACGGAACGAGGCCTGCGGAGTTGGATTGTTCCGCCGCCGCGCGCGTGGCGAGATGGTTTGCGTACTCGTTCTGCGGTTGTCCGTTGTGGCCGCGAACCCAGTTCCACTGGCAGTCGAACGGCGCCGTCGCCTCGATGGCCTGCTTCCAGCGCGCGAGGTTCTCGATCGGCCCGGTCTTTCGCTTCCACCCGCGCGCGATCCAGCCGGCTACCCACGAGCGCATCCCTTCGACAATGTACTTCGAGTCGCTCGTGAAGACGACGTGGAACGGCCGCTCCATGCGCGACAGCTCGCCGAACGCCTCGATCACCGATCGCAGCGCCATCCGATTGTTGGTCGTCGCTGGCTCGGAAACCCAGTAATCCCATCTCACCAGCCGGCCGGCTTCGGCGTCCATCAGCTCGACCACCCCTCCGGCGCCGCCGGGATTGCTCCCCTCGCGGCCATTGCCGAGGCAGGACTCGTCGGCGTAGATGGCGATGAGCGCTGCTTCGTCATGCCTTGCGCTCATGTCGGGACGACCTGGAGCCGCTCGATCTCGTCGAGATGAAGCGTTATCTCGTCGCCGGTCGTGGGATGCAGGATTGCCACCGCTTCGCGCTGGCCTTCCATCCAGATGCGCTTGGGGACTCCGACATACTCGGTGCCGCGGCGGAAGATCGAGACACGCCGCCCATGCGTGATGGCGCTCTCGAGCGCGTCGTACTGCCTGTGTGTCAGTTGACTCAATCTCTCTCCATCATCCAGTCCACCGCGACGCGCGCCAGCACCGATGCTGCCCGCTCGATCTCCGCCACCGGCACGTACTCCTCGGCCGCGTGCGCCAGCGCGATGTCGCCGGGCCCGAAGCACACCGCCGGAATTCCAGCTTCGTTGAGCAGCGCCGCGTCGGTCCACGCACTCATTCCTTCGACAGGAGCGTCGAGCCCCTCGGCTCGCAGCGCCCGCTCGAGCGCGCCAACCACCGGCGCGTCACTCGCGACATCACTCGGTGCCTGCGCGGTTATCAATCTAACTGAGGCGGAAAGCTCGGGCCGCCGCGCCCTGACGCGATCGAGCCCCGAATTGACCTCGGCGAGAGCGTCGGCCGGCGTCTCGCCGGGCAACGTCCTTCGCTCGACCGACAACACGCACCGGTCGGGATAAGTGGACAGGCCCGTGCCGCCGGAGATCGTCGAGGCGTGAAGCGACGCGCGGCCAAGCAGGCGGTGTGTACGTGTGCGGAGCGGTCCGGCGTCGAGCTCGTCCAGATCTGCGAGCAACAGTCCGGCGTGGCGGATGGCGTCAACGCCGATGTCGTAGCGGCTGCCGTGCGCCGCGCGCCCGCTGAATTCGATCTCCATCCACACAAATCCACGATGCGCGGGACAGATCGCGAGACAAGTTGGCTCGGTGAGGATCGCGCGCTCGGCGGTGAGCCCGCTCGCGAGCAGGGCGCGCATCCCGAGACTCTCGTATTCCTCGTCCGTGACGGCGGCGATGACGATCTGCCGGCGCGCCTTGTCACCGCATTGTTCCGCCGCTCGCGCCGCGGCGACACACATCGCCGCGACTCCGGATTTCATGTCCGCCGATCCTCGGCCGTAGATGCGGCCGCCGGCAATCTCTGCCGCGAAGGGATCGTGCGACATTCCCTCGACGCCGACAGTGTCGAGATGCCCCGCGAACATCAGCGCCGGAGTGCCGCTCGGGCCGATCCGCGCGGTGAGGTTGGGACGGCCGGGCGCCGAGTTGGAGAGCTCGACCCGGAATCCCCAGTCGCCGAGCAGCCCGGCGAGCGACTGCGCGATCTGCTGCTCGCCCGGTCCGCCGGGGACGAGCGTGGGGTTTCTCGAATCAATGCGGGTGAGCTCGCGCGTCAGCGCGATCGCGTCACCGCGAGGGATCTGCATTGCGATCTGGCTCAACCGAGCTTCCCGCTCGCCGCGGACGCTCCGCGGCTTACCTGCGCCTGGCTTTCGCCGCCTTTTTGGGAGTGGGCTTTTTCGCCGCGATTTTTTTCGCCGCGGGTTTCTTGGCGGCTGGTTTCTTGGCGGCTGGTTTTTTGGCGGCTGGTTTCTTGGCGGCTGGCTTCTTGGCAGCTGGCTTCTTTGCAGCTGGCTTCTTTACAGCGGGCTTCTTTACAGCTGGCTTCTTCGGCGCGGGCTTGCTCACCTTCTTCACCGCAGGCTTTGCCGGTTTCGGTGCCGGCTTCGGTGCGGCCTTCGCTGGAGCAGCCGGTTTCACGGGAGCAGCGTGCTTCGCCGCGCCCGAAACGTGCGCTGGTGCCGGAGGCGCGACGGGCTTCCGCTTGGGTTGATGCTCCTCGACCTGGCGAATCAGCTTGTCGGCCTCTTCCTGCGTCATCTGTCCGCGCCGTACCATATACTGGACGAGGTCACGAGCACTTTCGATCACGAAGCCGCTCAGGCCGGCGGCGGCGTTCACGACGTCCTTCATCGCCGCGGCCATCTTGCTGCCGGCCTCGAGGCTGATCTCGTGGGCCTTCGCCGCCATCTCGGCGACAGTATCCTTGACGTCGGCACCACGGTGGCCGGGACTCCGCCTGGGCGGAGTCGGCGGAGCGCCGTCGGCTGGGGCCGCTGGGGCGGCGGGGGCTGCGGGGGCTGCGGGGACCGCGGGCACCGACGGTTTTTGGTTCTCAGCCATCACACGCTCCTGATCTATTGACGGGTCGCGATTCGATTATTCGGGGGAAGGTTTCACACCTCACGAGACATTTCCGCCACGCTCGGCGGCAAGAGGTGGGAAACGGCGCTAAGTATATGATTTTCCGTAACTAAAACAAGTAAGGATAAGGTAGGACTATAGGTGGCTTCGCCCTCGGGTGACCGCACGATCGTGGCACAAACACCAAGACATTATAGCAACATTACCAAGACATCATATGCTCAATCACATGAAATGCCTCGATCTGTCGCGCGTGCTGGCAGGACCCCTCGCTACTATGATGTTGGGCGACCTTGGCGCACAGGTCATCAAAATCGAGAAGCCCGGCACCGGTGACGACACCCGCGGGTGGGGGCCGCCGTTCGACGATCGGGGTGAGAGCGCGTACTACCTCTCGGTCAACCGGAACAAGAAAAGCGTCGCTCTGGATCTCGATCAGCAATGCGACAGGGAGCTCATTCTGGAGCTCGCCCGCGGGTCCGACATTGTGGTGGACAATTTCCGCCCGGGCGCTCTCGAGCGACGAGGGATAGATCCGCGCCGGCTGGTCGAGGAGAACAGCGGTCTCATATGGTGCACGATCACCGGGTTTGGGGAGAACAATCCACGCGTCGGCTACGACCTCGTCGTCCAGGCGGAGAGCGGGTGGATGTCCATCACCGGCGAGGCGGAGGGGGAGCCGATGCGCGCCGGCGTCGCTCTGGCCGACATCATTGCGGGCAAGGACGCGGCGATCTCGATTCTCGCCGCTCTCGTCGCCAAAAGCGTTTCCAGCGGAGCGCTTCCGCCGGAAAAGCGACGCATCCACATCTCTCTTTCGGCCAGCGCCACCGCCGCGCTGATCAACGTCGCCCAGAACTCACTCGTCACCGGGCGTGACGCCAGGCGCTGGGGAAACCAGCATCCCAATCTCGTGCCGTACCAGCTCTTTCATGCCGCCGACCGGCCAATAATCGTCGCGGTCGGAAGCGACTCTCAATGGAAGGGATGCGCGAGAGCGCTCGGGCTCGACGCACTGGCCGATGACGTTTCGGTCTCCACTAATGCCGGACGGCTCACATCGCGGGATCGCATCGTCTTAGCCGTCGCCGAAAAACTGCGCGAGCGTCCCGCGGCGGAATGGATCGCGAAGCTCGACGCAGCGGGCGTACCATGCGGTCTGGTGAAGACGGTTCTCGAATCGCTGAGCGAAGTTTCCGTCTCCCCTCTCACCGGAATCGCGCCGAGCGTGCCGGGGGATGTGCGGCTTCCGCCGCCGCGACTGGATGAGCATGGAGAGGAGATTCGGCGACTGCGATGGGGTGCGTTCGACCGCTGAACGCTCCGACTTCCCGTCTATCGGGGATTCGACAAACGCATTACACTAGCGGCGTGACTACAACCGCACCAACGGCCCCGCCTGTAGACCAGGCCGATGCGGACCAGGAGATCATCAGTCGCGTCCTTGCCGGATTCAAGGACGCATTCGGTATCCTGATCCAGCGTTACAGCGATCCGCTCTATCGCCACGCACTCGGCATGACGGGCAGTCCCGATGTAGCCGAGGACATTTTGCAGGCGAGCTTCATCAAGGCGTACCAGCACCTGGGTGAGGTGCGCGGCAGGTTCGACGCGTGGCTGTTCAGAATCGTCGCGAATTCGTGTAAGGACTGGCTGAAGAACATTCGCCGGACGCACGTCAGCTACGAAGAGGACAATCAGCCGTCTTCGTTCTCGAATCCCGAGGAGGAGCTGGATCGCAACGAGCTGCGTTCCGATCTGGAGTATGCGCTGGCGCGTCTGCCCGAATCACTTCGCGAAGCGTTCGTAATGAAACACGTCGAAGGCAGGTCGTACGAAGAGATGGCGGTGTTGCTGGAAACCACTGTCGGTGCGCTGAAGATGCGTGTGCATCGCGCCCGCGAGGCGCTGCAGTCATTACTCGAGGAGAAGTACGCATGAGCGACGAGACCCCGGACGGACCGGCCCCGGAACAGCGGGTCCATAGAAAGACCCCGCCCGCGACGCCGGCAGTGCAGGCGTGGCTGGATGGCGAGCAGCCGCGTGAGGGTCTGGCGACCGCGGACGAGCAGGAGACCGCCGAGCTCTGGGCGCGCATCAACAGCGAGGCCGAGCAGCTTCGCCGCCGCAATACGCCGATTCATGTGCAGAGCCGTATTCTGAGCTCGCTTCCCGACACGCCCATGGTCGCGGTGGATGTTCCCCCGAAGGGATTTCAGCTTGGCACCGCAGTGGCGGTGATCGGTGGAGTGATCATCGTGGCTATCGGCGCACTCATTGGATTCATGCTCGTGCGTTGAGAACCGGATGTTTCCTTTCAGTGCCAGTCTCGCCAATGCTCAGCGGGACTGGCATTTTTGTTAAAGCGGCCTGCCGTTTGCATTCTTCCAGGCCGACGGATTGAACATCTTGCTCACTCGAAGGGAGGGATGATGAAGCTCAGGATGCTGGCTGTAGCCGCCGGTTTCGTAATGCTGCCGGTGATTGCGGGTGCGCAAGGCACCCCCACGGATACGACAAAGAAGGATACGACAGCGATGCCTGCGCCCGCGCCGGAGCCCGCACCCGCGCCGGCGCCGGCGCCGATGGCGAGCATGGCGGCAAAGGATTCGAGTCTCGAAGCCAGGCCGGTGCCGCCGTCCGATGGCACCACTTGTCCATGGGGCTGCCCCACCTCCAAGGGCGCGGCAGGACTCACCGGTCCGCAGTTCCTAGCTCTTCAACAGGAGCTGAGAGACCGCAGTTGCGGCATCAGCCATGTCACCGGCCGTCTCGATGCGTCAACCCGCACCGCAATCCGCAACTGCGCCAAGAAGCTTGGTGTAGCGAACAACGCGGCCGCGGTTCTCGTAGCGATGGACGTAGGCTATTCGGCGGCTGACATTCCGGCGGGCGGAAGCGGCGACCAGTAACACGGCACACCGCGGCTGAGCCCCGACGGGCTACGCGGGGAAGGGCAGCTGCAGTTGTGTGGAGGGGGTGGGGCGCTCATCGGGCGCGTCATCCCCTTCCTCGTCGTCAGAGCGTTTGCTCCAGCTGGCGACGCGGTACTTTGCGCAGATCCGGTCGAAGAACCGCGCCAGCCCGTCGCGGTATCGCTCGCTCGCGTGATGCGAGTGCGCGTAAGTGTTGCGGTAGCGCTCCTCGAGATGCGGGAATTCCTGCGCGATGAACGGCAGGTAGCGATCACGCGCGGTTGCCCGGAGGCGAAGCGCGCACGCGCCGACGTATGTCGCTCCCGCTTCCGACACGCGCTTCACCAGCGCTTCGATGTCGGACGGGTTGTCGGTGATGCCGGGAAGCACCGGCATGCAGTTGATGCCCGCGGGTATTCCCGCCTCGCGAAGTCGGCCGAGCGCGCGAACGCGGGCCTCAGGGGTGGGTGAGCGGGGCTCGAGACGCCTTGCCAGATCGCGCCTCAGCGTGATCAGCGAAATCTGGATGGTGAGATCGGAGATCCGGTTGATGCGCGACAGCACGTCAATGTCGCGTGTGACGAGCGGGCTCTTGGAGATGATGCTGATCCTGAGGCCCGGATGATCCGCGAGAACTTCCAGAATCCGCCGCATGACACGGAATTTTCGCTCGGCCGGCTGATATGGATCGGTCGCCGTGCCGATCACGATCGTCTCGCCTTTGAGGAGTGACAGATGCTTGTCGCTTCCCTGTCTCAGTGTCCGCGCGAGAACGTCGGGCGCGTTCTGCTTGACGAAGATGTTGCGCTCGAACGCGAGCCAGGGCGGCATCGCGTCGTACCGCTCCGAGAGGACGCTCTCCATCCGGTCGTCGGTCGCCGCCCGCTCCATCACGTAGCGATGCGCGTATCGGGCGTAGCAGTAGGCGCATCCGAACGCGCACCCGACGTAAGGATTGATGGACCAGTAGCCCATTCCCGTCGTCTCGGGCCCGTTGAGGACGCTCTTCGCGAACGCGGCGTAGTAGCGGATGTCCTTCTGCTGTCCGATGATCGGGAGCATGCGGGATTCCCGCTCGTACGCTTCACCGAACAGCGCTTCCTGCCGAATGCCGCGTCCGCCCGCCGGCGTTTGCCGAGTCCCCGCCATATACCGAACATAGCCCGAAACAGGAACGGGCGCGAGAATACTTGCTATCTTCCCGCTCGCACCGCTGTCCAATAGTGGCAACCATGAGGACGAGTCATGCCAGAGCTCCTATCCGACATCGCGATCCAGCGCGATCTGGGCAATCTCCCGGGGTGGTCCCGCCGCGGAGACGTGCTGACGAGGCTGTACCAGTTCCGGAATTTCGTGGACGCGATGGTGTTCGTGAATCGTGTCGCGGAGCTGGCTGAGAAAGCGAACCATCACCCCGACATTGACATCCGGTACTCGAAGGTGACGCTCTCGCTGAGCACCCACGATGCTGGCGGCATCACGCAGAACGATCTCGATCTGGCGAAGGCGATAGACGGGGGCGGATCGTCTGCTCCAGGCGATGGGAGCTCGCTGGCCTAGTTCGTCCCGATGCTAGCTCCGCCGGCCACCGAGTATGCGGATGAAGGCCAGGAACATGTTCAGCAGATCGAGATAGATCTGCACCGCCGCGCCGACGTACTCATTTGGCCCGTACACGTTGCGAATGCGCCACGTGTCGAACACGAGGAGCCCGCTGAACACGAGAACCGTGACGCCGGCGAGCCATAGATCGAGCGCCGGATTACGGAAGAAGAAGTTGAGCAGCATGGTGCCTATCACCACCCACAGGCCGACCATGAAGAAGCTGCCCCAGGCGCTGAAGTCGCGCCGCGATACGAACGCGTAGCCGGTGAGCACGCCGAACGATCCGATCGTCAGCACCGCCGCCTGCGTGATGAGCCCCGGCTGCTGCTGCCCGTACACGTACAGCATCGGCGAGATGAACACACCCTCGGCGAACGTGAACAGCAGCACCAGCCCGATGTTGGCGGGGAACGCGTCGCGCGCGCGCATCGCGATGAGGAGCGGGGCGAAGGTCGCGATCATCGCAATGAACGGATGCTGCGCGACGGCTCCCATGAGACGTGGCTGCGACAGCGCGAACATCGCGCCCGCGATCGTGATGAGTATGCTTACGAATACGAGCGAGTAGGTGCGGCGAACGAGCGTCGCGCGCTCCTCGCCGGTACGAACGATTGTCCCCGCGGGGAACGACACGCCCATCATCCAGCTCCAGTGTTTGGGAATCAGACCTGATTATACACCGCGGTACAGCGTTGGGTGCAGGGGTCGGCGCCCCGTAGTGGGTCAGTTTCGAGTTGACAGGATGGAGGCGAGCCACCCTGCGAGCCACCCTGCGTGCCACGGAGACACGAAGACACGGAGAAAAACGCTTTAGAGGGAAAGGCGCTTCATGCCGTTGATCAGCCTGCTCAGGTTCCCAGCAAAGACAATCTTCGTATGTCGATTCCAGCAATCCAGGTCCGAGGTGTCGATGCACTTCTATCGCAGTGCCGATAATACGTTCCGTGAGGCTCTCGGTCTCCTTATGACTCAGGCTCATATTCAATGGAGGCCCTCAGCACCGCACTATGCGTGGTCCCGCAGTTCCCCCAACAACCGTTTTTCCCTCCGTGTTCTTCGTGTCTCCGTGGCAAGTGCAGAGACATGGCTAAACTGACCCACTACCCGGCGCCCGCGCGGTGAATCAGCCGCCCGTTCTCCCCTCGAGGCGATCGAGAAGACGCGGCAGATCCTCGATCCTGTCCAGATACTCGGCGGGCTTCGCCGGCTCGAGCTGCTCCCTCGTGAACGGGCCCCACATGGCGGCGACCGACACCACGCCAGCCGCGTTGCCGGAGAGAATGTCGTATGGCGAATCGCCGACGAACAGCGCTTCTCTGGGCTCGTATCCAAGCTCCTTCAGAGCAAGTCGAACAGGGAAGGGGTCGGGTTTGTGGATCTCGCAGGAGTTCATGCCTATTCGCGTCTGCATCATCTCCAGTGCGCCGAGCCATGCGAGGCCGCGGTCCATCATCTCGTTCGACTTGCTGGTGACGACGCCCATCGGGTGCCCGCGCCGCTCGAGCTCGAGAAGAGTTTCTTTCACACCGGGATAGGCCAGCGTGAGGGCGTCGTGGTGCTCGCGCTGGAAAGTCCGGTATTTCGAGACAATGGCTTCGATCTCGTCATCGGAATCGACATAGGCGGCAAGCTGCTTACGAAGGGGAGTCCCAAGGGTGGCGATCCATTCCTCGTCGGTTGGGGCCGGCGTCCGTCCCTCGAAAATGTGACGGACGCACTTCAGCAGCAGGCCGATGGAGTCTATGAGCGTGCCGTCGAGGTCGAAAAGGACGGCAAAAGGGCGGGGCGGTTTCATGACTCCAAAGTATATTAGGAGATGGCCAGTTATCGTATGTCGGGCAACGGGCATCGGGCATCGGGCACCGGGAAACGGGCACCGGGTACCGGGAAGCGATTCCGCCAGCTGTTCGACGATGTGGGCACCGTCGATATGGTCGGGATCGAGGAGCGCGTCGCCAAGTTCCAGACGCGCAGCATCAAGAAGAAATCGAAGCTGTGGGGGCTCACTACGGCGGTCTCGATGGTGGACCTCACCACCCTCGAGGGGAAGGACACCCGGGGCAAGGTCGCGTCGCTTTGCGCCAAGGCGCGGCGGCCGAGTGATGATCCGGATGTGCCTTCCGTGGCGGCCGTGTGCATATATCCGTCGCTGGTGAAGACCGCCGCTCGGCTGCTCGCTGACACGCCTATCAAGGTCGCTTCTGTCGCCACCGGATTTCCGTCGGGCCAGAGTCCCTTGAAGCTCCGGCTCGCCGAAGTGAAGCAGGTCGTTGCGGATGGCGCCGACGAAGTGGACATGGTGATCAATCGCGGCGAGTTCCTCGCCGGCGAGTTCCAGCGCGTGCAGGACGAGATCTCCGCCGTCGTCGAAGCGTGTGGCGACGCGACTTTGAAAGTCATCCTTGAAGTGTCGGAGCTCGAGAGCTACGACAAGATTCGCGCGGCGTCGTTCATTGCGATGCGTGTGATTCGCGAAGGCGACTTCATCAAGACCAGCACGGGGAAGGCGTCGGGAAGCGCGACGCTTGCCAACACGCAGGTGATGATCGAGGCGATTCGCGATTTCTATCTCGAGACCGGGACCGCGATCGGGATGAAGCCGGCGGGCGGAATCCGCACCGCCAAGCAGGCGCTGCACTATCTCGTGGCGGTGAAGGAGACCCTCGGCGACGCGTGGCTGAATTCGAGTCGGTATCGTTTTGGTGCGAGCTCGCTGTTGAACGATCTGTTGCGGCAGATAGAGAAGCAAAAGACCGGGTCGTACCAGGCGCCCTGGTATTTCACTGAAGCGGCGGAGAGCTACTGATGGCCACAACAAAGCCGGTCGCCAAGCCTGCGGCGCAAAAAGACGGACATCGGGCAGCGGGTACCGGGCACCGCGTAGCGGGTAACGGACAGCGGGTTCGTTCGCCGATTCCAACGCTCATCTTCGGGGATCTGTGGGAGTACGATCCGTCGCCCGAGACCGCGGATCCGAGGATCAAGCCGCAGTACGAGCTGTACATCGGCGGAAAGTTCGTCGAGCCGAAGTCGGGGAAGTATTTCGATTCGATCAATCCGGCGACCGAGAAGGTCGTGTCGCGGATTGCTTTGGCCAACTATGAAGACGTGGACGCCGCGTACCAGGCGGCGAAGAAAGCATATGACTCCGTGTGGTCGAAGATGCCCGGGAAGGAGCGCGGCAAGTATCTGTATCGCATCGCGCGTCTCGTGCAGGATCATGCGCGTGAGTTCGCCGTTGCCGAGACAATTGACGGTGGGAAGCCGATCAAGGAGTCGCGTGACTTCGACGTGCCGATGGTCGCCGCGCATTTCTTTTATCACGCGGGCTGGGCGGACAAGATCGAGTACGCCATTCCCGGCGTGGAGGTGCATTCGCTCGGCGTAGTAGGGCAGGTGATTCCGTGGAACTTCCCGCTGCTGATGCTCGCGTGGAAGATTGCGCCCGCGCTGGCGATGGGGAATACAGTGGTTTTGAAGCCGGCCGAGACTACGTCGGTGACGGCGATGAAGTTCGCGGAGCTGTTGAACGAGGCGGAGCTTCCGCCGGGGGTCGTGAATTTTGTCACTGGTGCCGGGGAGACCGGCGCGGCGGTGATGGGCCATCCTCTGGCGGCGAAGGTCGCGTTCACCGGGAGCACCGAGGTCGGCAAACGCATCATGCGCCAGGTTGCCGGCAGCGACAAGAAGATGACCATGGAGCTCGGCGGGAAGGCGGCGAACATCGTGTTCGACGATTCGCCGATTGATCAGGCCGTCGAAGGTGTCGTGAACGGCATCTTCTTCAATCAGGGTCACGTGTGTTGCGCGGGGAGTCGCTTGCTCGTACAGGAATCCATCTACGAGCCGTTCGTCGCGAAGCTTCGTAACCGCATTGATGTTTTGCGCGTTGGGAATCCTCTCGACAAGAACACCGATGTCGGTGCGATCAATTCTCGCGCTCAGCTCGATCGGATTACTGAGCTTGTCGATTCAGGCGTGACCGCAGGCGCGCAGATGTATCAGTCGCCTGCGTGTCGTCTGCCGGGGAACGGGTTCTGGTTCAAGCCGACCGTGTTCACTGGTGTGACGCAGAGCCATCGCATCGCGCAGGAGGAGATATTCGGTCCCGTTCTTTCGGTGCTGACATTCAGAACTCTCGAAGAAGCTGTGGAGAAGGCGAACAACACCATGTACGGATTATCGGCGGGCGTGTGGACCGACAAGGGCTCGCGGATTCTCAAGATGAGCACCGAGCTCAAGGCCGGCGTGGTGTGGGCGAACACGTTCAACAAGTTCGATCCGTCGTCGCCGTTCGGTGGCTACAAGGAGTCTGGCTTCGGCCGCGAGGGTGGACGGCAGGGTCTGCTCGACTACGGGAAGATCGTCTAATGGCTTCACATCGGCTGCCGATTACGAAGACCCCCAAGGTTTACGTGGGTGGTGCGTTCATCCGGTCAGAGAGCGGGCGAACGTTCCCGATCTTCGAGGATGGCAAGAAAGACGGAAAGTTTTTCGCGAATGTTCCGCAGTGTACGCGGAAGGATTTGCGGAACGCCGTAGAGGCGGCAGCGAAGAGCGGACCCGACTGGGCTAAGCGGACGCCGTACAATCGCGGGCAGATTCTGTATCGTCTCGGCGAGATGCTCGAAGCCAGAGGCGCAGAGATGGCTGATGCAATTGCGCTCTCGGGCGGCACCTCCCGGAGAGATGCAGAGAAGGAAGTCGCTGCGTCCGTGGATCGGTTGATCTACTACGCGGGGTGGGCGGACAAGTATGCGCAGGTTGTGGGGAATACCAATCCTGTTGCGGGGCCGTTCTTCAATTTCACGGTGCCTGAGCCGATGGGGATCATCGGGGTCATTGCGTCGGATTCAGAGCCGCTGCTTGGGTTGATCAGCCAGATCGCTCCTGTCATTGTGAGCGGGAACACTGTCGTTGCTTTGGTTTCGGAGGCGCAGCCATATCCTGCGATCGTGCTCGGTGAGATGCTCGCGACGTCGGATCTGCCTGGTGGTGTTGTGAATCTGCTCACAGGATTCAGACGCGAGTTGCTGCCGACGTTTGCTACGCACACTCATATACGTGGCGTCAGTGCCGTCGTTGGAGCGGAAGAGCGGAAGGAGCTCGCGTTAGGTGCGGCGGATTCAGTAAAGCGAGTCAAGACGCGCAAGGCGGAGGAGAAGCTCGACTGGTACTCAGACAAGACGCAGGGCGTCTACGAGATCAAGGATTTCATCGAGTTCAAGACTACCTGGCATCCGATCGGGGTGTAGCGTTGCGGGAGCATTGCGCATAGACACCAGCCAAGAAATTGTGCAAGGGGCACATTTGTACGCGGGCGGATTTCGAGCATCGTGTAAACCCTCCGCCGTAACCTGTAAGACTGAAAAAAACAGTGCCTGCGATACAATCGGTTGGCCGAGGCTGCGGGTTTGGCTCCTAGTCAGCCGCGATAATACCTCCAACGCTGACGAGTTAGTCAAGAGAAGGTTCGGCGCTGCTCACGGGACGCACGACCTTGGGGCGTTATGTGCGACCAGGCGCGCATGGCGCCCTTGCCTAAGGAGCGCGTATTGGGTCACATCGGCGATCGGTTATTGAGGCGCGCACATCAAAGACCCTGGTCTGCTTAGCAATGGCACATCACACAAATCAAGAACTCGGAAGGCTGGCATCAGTCAATGCTTCAGAGTAGACTTCTGAGCTATGGATCTCCTCGCAGCCCTTCGTCGGCCTGAAGGCAAGACGCTCGAGTTCAAGCGCGATCTCTCCTCGCCAGACGGAGTGCTGCGGACGATCGTGGCCTTCTCCAACACAGCCGGCGGCATCATCATGGTCGGCGTTGAAGACGGCACCCGGCACGTACGGGGCGTTTCCGACCCGATCGCACTCGAAGAGCGTCTCGCTAGCTTGATCAGCGATTCCATCACGCCACGCCTGCTCCCGGACCTCGAGATACTTACCTACCGAACGACCCATGTGGTGGCGGTGCAAGTCTTTCCCAGCCCCAGTCGCCCACACTACATCACGAAAACGGGCGTACACGGCGGGACCTACGTGCGGGTGGGCTCGACAAACCGCCGGGCTGACGACGCGCTCATCAACGAGATGAAGCGGTTCGCACGGGGCGAGGCGTTCGATGAGCAAACGATGCCTGAGCTCGACTCGGAAGCGATTGACTTCCGAGTGGCTTCCGAGTTGTTCGCCCCGGTTCGACGGTTGGCGCGGCGTGATGTGGAGACGCTCCGGCTGGTGGATTCGCACCAGGGCCGCAAGGTTCCAACAATTGGCGGGATCATCCTCTTCGGGACTAACCGGCTGCGACACTTTCCGGACGCCTGGATTCAGGTTGGCAGGTTCAAGGGTACAGACCGGGCGACCATCGTCGATCATGCCGAATTACGAGGACCACTCCTCCAAGGGATCGTGTCGGCAATTGAGTTCGTTGAAAAGCACTCCACCCGTGGTGCTGAGATCGGACGTGTCCGTCGTATAGAGCGCTGGTCTCTGCCTCCGGTCGCTGTGCGCGAGGCGGTGATCAATGCGGTTGCGCACGCCGATTATTCTCAACGCGGAGCACCGATCAGAGTTGCTCTGTTCGATGACCGACTGGAGGTTGAGAACCCGGGGCTGCTGCCATTTGGCCTCACGATCGCAGACCTTCCACTCGGCGTCTCCAAGCTGCGCAATCGCGTGATCGGGCGCGTGTTCCACGAACTAGGCCTGGTGGAGCAATGGGGGAGCGGCATCCAGCGGATGATCGCGGCATGCCGTGATGCTGGGCTGGCACCCCCTGCGCTAGAGGAGATTGGCATCCGCTTCCGCGTTACCATTCGTACTGAGCGCGTCGGTGCGGTGGAACTCGATCCGATCGACCGCGCCATCGTGGCTCTGGTCACCGCGCCGGACGGCCTTGCGACGCGGGAGATCGCCAGCGGCATCGGGCTCACGCCCCGCGCCACGCGCACTCGTCTCGCCGCGCTGGTTGCCCGAGGACTCGTGCGCGAGATTGGCACCAGCCCGCAGGACCCCAAACGCCGCTATTTCACGACGGAATCCTCATGAGCCAGAAGCACGACAAGCTGAAGGCCCTGACGACGTTAGATATCTTGAGTCTCATGTCCTCCTGTTTCGACAGCTTGATAAGGCTACCTGTTCAAAGAAAGTAGTTTGTCGCAACACGCCAACGTTTGCAGCCGACCAACACTTCCGGTGCGGCTGCGTCGCAGAGATTGCAGTGTGCTCGCAGCTGAACGCAGCACACCGAGACCCGTTGTGCTGCGAGGGTTCCCAAGAGGTAACACGTGCCAAAATTGAAGAAGAAGCCCGCCTCGGTGAACGCCACCTCCGCCAACGTCGGCTACGAAGGCGAACTCTGGCAGATGGCCGACGCGCTCCGCGGCAGCATGGATGCCGCCGAATACAAGCACGTCGTTCTCGGTCTGATCTTCCTCAAGTACATCTCCGATGCCTTCGAGGAGTTGCACGCCGGCCTCGTATCTGAGAAGGCCCAAGGCGCTGACCCCGAAGACCCGGACGAGTACCGCGGCGCCGCCCATCCTGTGTTCTGGGTGCCGCCCGAAGCGCGCTGGCCGCACCTCAAGGCGCAGGCCCGGCAACCCACTGTCGGCCAGCTCGTGGACGACGCGATGGCCGGCATCGAGCGCGACAATCCGGCGCTCAAGGGCGTGCTGCCGAAGGACTACGCCCGCCCGGCGCTCGACAAGCAGCGGCTGGGCCAGCTCATCGACCTCGTCAGCAACATCCGGATCGGCGACGCCGAGAGCCGCGCGAAGGACGTGCTCGGCCGCGTGTACGAATATTTCCTCTCACAGTTCGCCAGCGCCGAGGGCAAGAAAGGCGGCGAGTTCTACACACCGCGCTGCGTGGTGAAGCTGCTGGTCGAGATGCTCGAGCCGTACAAGGGCCGGGTGTACGACCCCTGCTGCGGCTCCTCGGGGATGTTCGTGCAGTCGGTCGAGTTCATCCGCGCACACGCCGGGGGCAACGGCAACGGCGGCAAGGCGAAGGGCGACATCAGCATCTACGGACAGGAATCGAACTACACCACTTGGCGGCTGGCCAAGATGAACCTCGCCATCCGCGGTATCGACGGGCAGATCGGCCAAGGCGACACGTTCCACAACGACCGCCACCCTGATCTCAAGGCCGACTTCATCCTCGCCAACCCGCCGTTCAATATTTCCGACTGGGGCGGTGAGCGGCTGCGCGACGACAAGCGCTGGCAGTACGGCGTGCCGCCCGCGGGCAACGCCAACTTTGCCTGGGTACAGCATATGGTGCACCACCTGGCACCCGCAGGCGTCGCTGGTTTCGTACTCGCCAACGGCTCGATGTCGTCCAACCAGTCGGGCGAGGGCGAGATCCGCAAGAACCTGATCGAGGCAGACCTCGTGGATTGCATGATCGCGCTGCCAGGCCAGCTCTTCTACTCGACGCAGATCCCCGCGTGCCTGTGGTTCCTCGCGCGCAATCGCAAGAACGGCAAATTCCGCGATCGGCGCGGCCACGTGCTCTTTATCGACGCGCGCAAACTCGGCCGCATGGCGGACCGCACGCACAAGGATCTGACCGACGAAGACGTCGCGCGGATCGCCGGCACCTACCACGCCTGGCGTGGTGAGAAGAACGCGGGCGAGTACACCGATGTCGCAGGCTTCTGCAAGAGCGCGCCGCTGGAGGAAGTGCGCAAGCACGGCCACGTGCTCACCCCCGGGCGCTACGTCGGGGCCTTGCCCCAAGAGGACGACGGCGAGCCGTTTGAGGAGAAGATGCAGCGGCTCAGCGCGACGTTGCGCGAGCAGCAGGCCGAAGCCGCGAAGTTGGACGCCGCCATTACCGCCAACCTTAAGGAGCTTGGGTATGGCGGATAAGAAGAAGACCATAAAGGGCTCGGCCATGCCTGATAGCAAATCCATCATCCCCGGGGACTACGCGGACTGGCTGGCCAACCTGAAGTCCCGCATCTCCGGTGCCCGGCAGCGGGCCACGCTTGCTGTCAATCAGGAGTTGGTGCGGCTCTATCACCAAATCGGCACCGAGATTCTGGAGCGGCAGACCCGTCAGGGCTGGGGAGCCAAAGTGATCGACCGCCTGGCCGCCGATCTCCGCGAAGCCTTCCCGGAGATGAAGGGCTTCTCCAGCCGCAACCTCAAGTACATGAAGTTCTTCGCCCAGATGTGTCCCGCTGGCCTAATTGGGCAGCAGCCTGCTGCCCAATTGCCCTGGTTCCATA
Organism: Gemmatimonadaceae bacterium; assembly: GCA_030647905.1. NCBI lineage: Bacteria > Pseudomonadati > Gemmatimonadota > Gemmatimonadia > Gemmatimonadales > Gemmatimonadaceae > Gemmatimonadaceae bacterium. The sequence goes on from JAUSJA010000018.1 coordinate 82,840, forward strand.
TCGTCACGCTCCTCACCAAGGTTTCTGCGGACACCGAGCGCGAATGGTATGCGGCCCAAGTCATCCAGCATGGCTGGTCGCGGCCCACGTTGGATGTTCACATTAAGAACCAGCTCCACCTGCGCCAGGGCGTCGCTATCACCAACTTCGATCGCCACCTCCCCACGCCGCACGCCCAGCTCGCCATCGAAGCCTTGAAGGACCCCTACCTCTTTGACTTCCTCGGCCTCGGCGACGAAGCCCATGAGCGCGACATCGAAAACGCTCTCATTCGGCATATCACCCGGTTTCTCCTGGAACTCGGGGCAGGTTTCGCTTTTGTCGGGCGGCAATTTCGGCTGGAAGTGGATGGCGACGAGTTTTTCGTCGACCTGCTTTTCTATCACACCCGCCTGAAATGTTATGTGGTGGTGGAACTCAAGGGAGTGGCCTTCAAGCCCGAACACGCCGGCCAACTGAACTTCTATCTCGCTGCAGTGGATGCCCAGATCAAGGCTCCGGACGACAAGCCCACCATCGGCCTCTTGCTCTGCAAGACCAAGAACCGCCTCGTCGCCGAGTACGCCCTCTCCGGGATCAGCAAGCCTATCGGCGTGGCGGAATACCAACTCGTGCGTGCACTGCCCGAACCGCTGGATACCAATCTGCCCAGCATTGAAGAGATCGAGGCGGAGCTCAGCCGTGGGGAGGATGAGCGATGAGGTGGCTCACCACGACGCTGCGAGAGCAGCAGGGCGAGGCCGCGAAGCTGGATGCTGCTATCACCGCCAACCTGGAGGAGTTTGGGTATGGCGGGTGAAGCGTTGGCATCCGTCGGAACGAAGAGCTGGCTGTATCACCCAGTGTTTCCCGATCACTGGGAGCGCCGGGCGCTCCACTCACTGGCCCAGTGGGTGAATGGTCTCGCTTTCCGCGACATCCAGTTCAGCCCAACTGGCAAGCCGGTCATCAAAATTGCCGAGATCAAGGGGGGAATCTCCGGTCAAACGAAGTTCACCGAGCAAGTCTTTGACGAGTCGGTTCATGTGAGAGCAGGGGATCTCCTGTTCTCATGGTCCGGGCAGCCCGAGACGTCGATCGACGTTTTCTGGTGGCGAGGCACGAATGGGTGGCTGAATCAGCATTCCTTCCGAGTGACTCCAGTCGAAGCCGTCGATCGGACATTCTTCTTCTACCTGTTGCGGTATCTGAAGCCCAGCTTCGTCGGCATAGCGCGCAACAAGCAAACGACAGGATTGGGGCACGTCACGAAGCGTGATCTCGAGAACATCGAAGCGGCCTATCCTTCTCTTCCCGAACAACGCGCCATCGCCCACATCCTCGGCACGCTGGACGACAAGATCGAGCTGAACCGGCGGATGAACGAGACGCTGGAGGCGATGGCGCGGGCGCTGTTCAAGTCGTGGTTCGTGGACTTCGACCCCGTCCGCGCGAAGGCCGAAGGCCGCGATCCCGGCCTGCCCAAGCCCATCGCCGACCTGTTCCCGGATTCCTTCGAGGACTCGGAGCTGGGGGAGATTCCGAAGGGGTGGGCGGTTGAGCTACTGTCTGAAATCACATCGGTAATAACTAAAGGAACCACGCCCACGCATTCGGATACTGCAACCGCTGATGAAGCCGATCTCGGGATCAACTATGTTCGCGTCAATGCTATCGATGAAGATGGAGCTGTTCTTTTCGACAAGCTGACCACGATTCCGGAGTCAGTTCACCTTGGTGTGTTGAAGCGCTCCGTGCTCCATGTCAGTGACGTGCTCTATACCATCGCTGGAACGATCGGTCGGATCGCCATAGTCGACGAGTCCTTGTTGCCCGCAAACACTAACCAAGCAATCGCGATTGTTCGGCCCAAACAAGCGATCCCTGCCACCTTCTTGGTGATGATGATGCGGGAAGCGGCGTTTCGCGAGGAACTACACAGCAACATCGTTCAGGCTGTCCAGGCGAATTTGAGCTTGGCGGTGCTTTCGAGAGCGCGAATCGTGGCTGCACCGCAGGACACGCTGCCGCAATTGTTCATGCCAACTGCCGACCTTATGAAACGAGTGACCTCAATACGCGCTGAATCCCGCACCCTCGCGGCCTTGCGCGACACGTTGCTGCCAAAGCTCATCTCCGGCGAGCTCCGTCTTCAGGATGTGAGCGCATGAGAATTCAACGCCTGCGTCTTAAAGGCTTTAAGCGATTCGACGACCTCACCATCGACCTCGGGGAACACCCGGCACGCATTGTCGCGCTCGTGGGCCCCAACGGCTGCGGCAAGAGCAGTGTCTTCGACGCCTTCGAGGAGAAGCTCAAGGACGTGAAGGGCGCCTCCCAAGGGAGTGAGTCGCAATCCTTCTTCTCAAAGTTCATGTTCCACTCCGACCCGCAGCTCCTCTCGCAACAATACAACAAGAGCGATGCCATCCAAGTCACGATGGAAGGCCAGGCACAGGGGGTAACCAAGAAGACCTTCCACATCCGTTCCGCCTACCGTTTCACGTCGAAGCTCGACGTGAAGAGCATCAGCGCGCAACCGGACCTTCTCGACGACACTCGGCGGCCCATGAGCAGCATCGCTATTGATAGCCGTTTGCAGGAGAACTACGAGCGCCTCCTTGGTCTCAGCTATGCTGAGTGGGAGGACGGGACCAAGCCGGGGAACGCGGTTCGAGCGGAGTTGCTCGGTCGCATTAATGAGGTTCTCACCGCAGTTCTCGATGTTCGCGTGTCCTCAATAGGAAACGTCATTGCGGGCAAGGGGCAACTCTACTTCGAGAAGGACGATGCGAAAGAGTTCCCATATCAGAACCTGAGTTCAGGGGAGAAAGAGGTCATCGATATTATCGTCGATCTCATCGTCCGAGGCCCCGAGTTCGACGACACAATCTACTGCATCGACGAACCTGAACTCCACCTTAACACTGCGATTCAGCGCAAGCTCCTTGTGGCCATCGAGCAGTTGATCCCGCCGCACTGTCAGCTGTGGATCGCGACGCATAGCATCGGCTTCCTCCGCGCTCTGCAAGACCAACTCGCAGGGGAATGCGCCGTCCTCGATTTTGCCGAGAAGAATTACTTCCGAGACACTCACACGATGCAACCCATCGCGACAACCCGCGCGCATTGGCAACGCATCTTCGAGACCGCGCTCGACGACCTCGTTGGTCTCATCGCACCGAAACGAATCGTCTACTGCGAAGGAAGGGCTGAACCGGACGCCGCAGGGGATGAGCAAGGACTCGATGCGTTCGTTTACAACGAGATATTCGGCATGGACGATCCGACGACACTCTTCGTTTCGAGCGGGGGCACAAACGACGTGAAAAAGAACGGCAGCCTCGCAATCAAGGTGATCAGCAAGGCTCTCCTCGACGTAGAGCTCTTGCTTCTTCACGACCGCGACGAACGGACGGACGCGGCGCGCACGACATGGCTCAATGAGGCTCCGCATCATCGGATGCTCGTCCGACGGGAGATCGAGAATTACCTGCTTGACTTCGACGTCTTGACGGCGTTCTGCGCTTCAAAGGGCAAGCCGCTCTCACGCACGGACTACGACGCAATCGTGACTGAGATTGTTGGGCAGGACCTGAAGGCGGGTCAGACTATCAGTCAGCTAAAGGCTTTCTGCGATGAAAGGCAGAAGACCAACGCTGACTTCAAGAAGGCTCTGGCGGAACACCTCCGGGGAACATCGGTGCATGGGGAGTTGCGAATCGCCATCTTCCCGGAAGCTCCGGCTACCGCTGCCTCTACACCAACGGTCGCTAGCACCCAGGGCGTTCGCTCGTCGTGAGTGGCGGAATCTTCATCACGGTTCCGATCTTTCTTCCACGTCGCACCCGACGAAGTCGTGTGTCAGATACCGGCATGACTATTGAGGCCGCGCTGTGAGTTCTGCATTCACCGAATCGGTAGTCGAACAGGCCGCCCTCGCCTGGCTCGAAAGCCTCGGCTGGCGGGTCACGCACGGCCTCGATATCGCACCCGGAGAAAAAGGGGCCGAACGAGCAGACTACGGGCAGGTAGTGCTGGAAGCGCGACTCCGCGACGCACTGGCGCGACTCAACCCCGCACTGCCGACCGAGGCAGTGGACGATGCCTTCCGGCGGCTGACGCGGCTTGACGGTGCGGAGTTATCGGCGCGCAACCGCGCAGTGCATCGCCTGCTCGTGGAGGGCGTGACGGTCGAATACCGCGGAGCAAGCGGCGAGATCCGCGGGGCACAGGCGCGCGTACTCGACTTCGACAATCCGCATAACAACGACTGGCTCGCGGTCAATCAATTCACCGTCACCGAAAACAAGCACACGCGTCGACCGGACGTGGTGTTGTTCGTCAACGGGCTGCCACTCGCGGTGGTCGAACTGAAAAACGCGGCCGACGAGGACGCGACCATATGGACTGCCTTCCAGCAGCTTCAGACCTACAAGTCCGAGTTACCGTCGCTGTTCGCTTTCAATGAAGTGCTGCTGGTCTCTGATGGCGTAGAGGCGCGTGTCGGCACGCTCACGGCCGGGCGCGAGTGGATGAAGCCATGGCGCACCATCACGGGCGAGACGCTCGCAGACTCGCATCTGCCCGAACTCCAGGTGTCGATTGAGGGCCTGTTCGCGCCGCAGCGTTTCCTCGACTTGGTGCGAGACTTCATTGTCTTCGAGGATGCAGGCGACGGCAAGCTCGCGAAAAAGATGGCGGGCTATCACCAGTTCCATGCAGTGCAGGTTGCCGTCGGCGAGACACTTCGCGCCGCCGAGTTGTATCGCGCTGGCGACCGGGTGGCGGAACCGGAGGGGCGTTACGAAGCGGGTCAGAAGCCCGGTGGCCAGCCGGGTGATCGTCGCGTCGGCGTGGTGTGGCATACGCAGGGCTCGGGCAAGAGCCTGACGATGGCGTTCTATGCAGGGCGGATCGTACGTGAGCCCGCGATGGAAAATCCGACGCTAGTCGTGCTCACCGACCGCAACGATCTCGACGACCAGCTCTTCGGTACCTTCTCGCGCTGTCAGGATCTGCTGCGCCAGGCGCCCGTGCAGGCCGAGAGCCGCGCCGACTTGAGAGAGAAGCTTGCAGTGGCGGCTGGCGGAGTGGTTTTCACCACCATCCAGAAATTTTTCCCCGAAACCGAGGGCGACCGCCACCCGGTACTTTCCGGCCGGCGCAACATCGTCGTCATCGCCGACGAGGCGCACCGCAGTCAGTACGATTTCATCGACGGCTTCGCACGCCACATGCGCGACGCGCTGCCGCACGCTTCGTTCATCGGCTTCACCGGCACGCCCATCGAGCTGCAGGACGCGAACACGCGCGCGGTGTTTGGCGACTACATCAGCGTGTACGACATCCAGCGAGCGGTTGAGGATGGAGCGACCGTGCCGATCTACTACGAGAGCCGGCTGGCGAAGCTGGCGCTCGACGAAGCCGAGCGGCCGAAGATCGACCCGGGGTTCGAGGAAGCCACCGAGGGCGAAGAGGTCGAGCGCAAGGAGAAGCTCAAGAGCAAATGGGCGCAGCTCGAGGCCATCGTCGGCGCCGAACGGCGTCTCGAACTCGTGGCCAAGGACATCGTCGAACACTTCGAGGCGCGGCTCGAGGCGCTCGATGGCAAGGCGATGATCGTCTGCATGAGCCGGCGCATCTGCGTGGAGCTGTACCAGCAGATCGTCCGGCTGAGGCCGCAGTGGCAGCACGAAGACGACGAGCAGGGCGCGATCAAAGTCGTGATGACCGGCTCGGCGTCGGACCCGGTGAACTGGCAGTCGCACATTCGCAACAAGCAGCGACGCGAGGGGCTGGCGAACCGCTTCCGCGATGCAACGGATCCGTTGAAGCTGGTCCTCGTGCGCGACATGTGGCTCACGGGCTTCGACGCACCGAGCCTGCATACGATGTACATCGACAAGCCGATGCGCGGCCACGGGCTGATGCAGGCCATTGCTCGGGTGAACCGCGTGTTCAAGGACAAGCCCGGCGGCCTGGTAGTGGACTACCTCGGCCTGGCGCACGAGCTCAAGGCGGCGCTCGCCACATATACCGAGAGCGGCGGCACCGGCCGCACCGCGCTCGATCAGGACGAAGCCGTCGCTGTGATGCTCGAGAAGCACGAGGTGTGCTGCGGTCTCTTTCACGGCTTCGACTGGTCGAAATGGGTTACTGGCAAGCCGGTGGAGCGCCTCGGAGTGCTTCCCGCCGCCCAGGAACACATCCTTGCGCAGCAGAATGGAAAGGACCGGCTCGTGGGCGCTGGACGGGAACTATCGCAAGCGTTCGCGCTCTCCGTACCACACGCCGAAACGCTGCGCATCCGCGACGATGTCGCCTTTTTCCAGGCGGTGCAGGCCGTGCTCGCCAAGCGCGCGCCGGGAGAGGCCAGGCCAGAGGAAGAGCTCGACCACGCCGTACGGCAGATCATCTCGCGCGCCGTAACGCCCGAGGGCGTGGTGGACATCTTCGCCGCCGCGGGGCTGGCGAAGCCGGACATCTCGATCCTGTCGGAGGAGTTCCTATCCGAGGTGCGCGGGATGCCGCAGCGCAATCTTGCGGTCGAGCTGCTGCAGAAGCTCTTGAAGGGCGAGCTGCGCACGCGCCGACGAAAGAATCTCGTGCAGGCACGGTCATTCGCGGAGTTGTTGGAGCAGTCACTCCGCCGCTATCAAAACCGCGCCATTGAGGCCGCGCAGGTGATCGAGGAGCTGATCGGGCTGGCGAAGCAGATGCGGGACGCCAACCAGAGGGGAGAATCCCTCGGGTTGACCGAGGACGAGCTCGCCTTCTACGACGCGCTCGAGACGAACGACAGCGCGGTGAAGGTGCTCGGGGAGCCGACCCTCAAGGAGATCGCCCGCGAGCTGGTCGCGACGGTCAAGAAGAACGTCACGATCGACTGGACCATGCGCGAGAACGTCCGTGCCCACCTCCGGGTGATCGTGAAGCGCATCCTTCGAAAATACGGCTACCCGCCCGACAAGCAGGAGAAGGCAACCGCCCTCGTCCTGGAGCAGACCGAGGTGCTGTCGCACGAGTGGGCGGAGTCGGTGAGCAACGCCTAAGGCGGGCCTTCATGACAGACGCCGACCTGGGAGGGGTAAACGGACTAAGATTACCCCCTTTCGTTTCGCTCCAGAGGGACTGGATCGAACAACGCGTGACAACCTGGCAGGAGGATACCCATTATGACTGTCTGGCTAAACCGAGCAGGTTCGCACGGCGAGTACGAACAGAAGTTCCTCCAGGAGAACCGCGTCTACCTCACATGGGAGAGGCTGGCTTCGGATCTTTCCAAGGTGACGGACCGCGAGACGCTGTTCGCGATGTTGACCCCGCTGTACCCGGACGCGAAGACCAAGGCGATCCAAAACTACGTCGGGCAGGTCTGGCCGTTCGCCCACGAGTTCAAGAAGGGCGACCTCGCCATCCTCCCCTCGAAAAGCCAGCCCATGATCTACGTCGGCGAGATAACCGGCGACTACCATTTCGAGCCAGGGGGACCTGACCCCTACTATCACTGGCGGCCGGTCAAATGGATCTCGGAGGGAGTCCCCCGCGCCAACTTCGGCGGCGACCTGCTGGCCTCCTTCGGTGCGTTCATGACGATCTGCCGCGTGCAGCGAAATAACGCGGAGGCGCGCATCCATGCGATGCGCGCGAACGGATGGAAGCCGGAGAAGCTCTCCCGCATCACGGTCGTCGATCCTCCTCCGGGGGGCGACGACGTCCCGGAGGACACGGACCTCGAGGAGCTCGCCCACGACCAGATCGCGCGGCTGATCGCCGCCCGTTTCAAGGGCCATGGGCTTACGCGGCTGGTGGAAGCGATCCTGAAGGCCCAGGGGTACACGACCTACCGGGCTCCGGAGGGGGCGGACGGAGGGGCGGACATCCTCGCCGGGGCCGGGCCGCTCGGGTTCGGGCAACCCCGCCTGTGCGTCGAGGTCAAATCCGAATCCTCCCCGATCGACCGGCCCACCATCGACAAGCTGCTGGGAGCGATAACCAAGTTCGGCGCCCAAGAGGGATTGTTCGTCTCCTGGGGCGGCTTCAAGACGACCGTCCACAAGGAGCTGGCCGCGAGCTTCTTTCGGGTCCGCCTGTGGACCCAGAAGGAGCTCCTGGAGCAACTCTTCGCCCACTACGAGCATCTGGACGAGGACCTGAAGGCCGAATTGCCGCTAAAAAGGATCTGGACGGTCGCCGCGCAGGACGAGGAGTAGCACCGCCCCGGCAACAGATAGAAAATTATTTTACGGAGAACGTCAGTTGGCTCGTTCCTGATCGCCACCTGTTCGTGCGGCTACAAAATCCGTGGGCCAAAGAGAATCCTGTCGGGTAGCAAAAAGTTTGAAATCACAATCTGTGATTTCAAACACGCGAAACCCATTCCCGCAACGATGAATTTTATTGACAGCCTGTTGCGTCATGATATTGTATGCGCTATCATGAATCGGAAGAAACTCCGTAAGGTCATGGAAGCGATGGAAACCCTTCGTCGCAAGGGGGGCATAAAAAGCTCGGAGTTAGAGGCGGCCGCAAGGTCAGTTGGGAGAACGCTTCACGGAAGAGGCAAAGAGCCGACATGGGTTAATTTGCGTTTTCCTGATCTTCGTCCTATAAGTATACCACATCATTCAAAAGAGTTAAACAGATTTACAGCGAACAATATAATTAATCAATTAGAAGAAGACATAATACGGCACGAAGAAACAATTGAAGATTAATTAATGAAAGGAATTATTATGAGAAATTTCACAAAAAGCGCGGAAGATTATCTTAAAGATGCATACTCAAGAATTCTTATGCCTGATAAGGAAAGTGGTACATATACTGCAGAAATATTAGAGTTCCATGGCTGTATAGCACAAGGAGATACGCCTGCTGAAGCTTATGAGAATCTAGAAGAGGCTGCAAGAGGATGGATCGAAGCATCTTTGGATTTAAATCAAAATATTCCTGCTCCAGCACAAGCGATTTC
>JAUSJA010000019.1 GCA_030647905.1 Gemmatimonadaceae bacterium
TTTCCCGAGGCACTTCGCTCGAGCGGAACGGGTGGAGAAGTCTCCGCCCAGTTCGTCGTCGACACGCTCGGTCGCATTGAGAGCGGCAGCTTCAAGGTGCTCAAGGCCAGCAACGACCTGTTCGCCTCGGCCGTGAGATCACACCTTCCGCGGATGCGTTTCTATCCCGCGGAAGTCGGCGGTCGCAAGGTCCGCCAGCTAGTGCAGCAAGCGTTCGTGTTCAACATCCAGAACTAACCAGCTCAACTCCCAACCGAAACCGGAGAGCACCGCGTTATGCAAATCTCGCTGCTGGAGATGTGGCACTCGATGATGTGGTTCGCCAAGGGCATTGTATTCATTCTGTTGATCATGTCGATCTGGTCCCTGTCCATCTTCGTCAAGAAGTGGTGGGATCTACACAAGGCGCAGGCGGAAACGCGCAAGTTCGCGCCGGAGTTCTCGCAGTTCCTCGAGGAAGACAACCTCACCGAGGCCGTCACGCTCGCGGAAAAGTACAAGAAGTCGCACGTCGCCCGTGTTCTCGGTGGCGCGCTGGCCGAGATCAAGCCGCTCATCCATGACGGCACCGTTACCGTCGGTGACATCAACTCCGCCGAGCGTGCAGTCGAGCGTGAGATGCTCATGACGATCACCGACCTCAAGCGCGGCCTCGGCGTTCTCGCCACCGTCGGCGCCACGGCTCCGTTCGTCGGACTGCTCGGAACCACCATGGGAATCGTGAACGCGTTCGTCGGCATGGCCGCGTCGGGCTCGGGCGGACTCTCCGCGATCTCGGCCGGTGTCGCCGAGGCGCTCATCACGACGGCCTTCGGTCTCATCGTCGCCATTCCTGCGGTGTGGGCGTACAACTACTTCCAGGTCAAGATTGACAACCTGACCGCGGAAATGACGTACACGTCGAAGGAAATGATCGACTACATGATCAAGAACGTGTCGGGTGAATTCGGCCGTTCGCGCTTCACCCGTGAGTTCAACACCACCGCCTCGTCCGGCTCGTCGCCAATCTCGCAGTAAAGCCGGAGGTATTCTCTCATGTCCATGTCCACTCGAGCGAGCGGGGATATCAAGGCAGAGCCCAACGTGACGCCGATGATCGACGTCATGCTGGTTCTCCTGATCATCTTCATGCTCGTCGTGCCGGCGATCAGCGCCGGCTTCCAGGCGGTACCGCCGCAGGGCGTCAACCTGAAGCCGCATCCTGAAGAGGAGCGCGACCAGGTCCTCGGCATCGACGCCGACGGGCAGTATTTCCTGAACAAGGCACGTATCCCCAATGCGGAGCTCGGCCAGCGCCTCCAGGCGATCTACGAGAATCGCACCGAGGACAAGCTGCTGTACATAAAAGCGCACAAGGATCTGCAATACTCGAAGGTTCTCGACGCGCTTGACATCGCGGCACGCAACAGCGTTGCGGTGACCGGCATGATCACCGATCAGCAGCCCGGCACGAAATCGGCGATCGCCACCGACAACCTCATGGGCGGTGTTCCGGCGGGAGGCAATAAGTAATGTCAATGTCAAGCGGAGGGCACGGCGGGCTCACGAACGACATCAACGTCACACCGATGATCGACGTTTTGCTCGTGCTCCTCATCATCTTCATGCTCGTCGTTCCGATGTCCCGGAAGGCAATCGATCTTCAGCTTCCCGATCCCACCGAGTCGGCGCAGAGCTCGACCCCGCCGCCGCAGATCGTTCTCGAAGTTCTGCCCGGCAATCAGTTTGCGGTCAACAGGGAGCCGCTCACCAAAGCGAATCTGGGCACGCGGCTGAAGGAGATCTACGACGGTCGCCCGGAGAAGATCATCTTCGTCAAGGGTGACCCGAGGGTGAAATACTCCGACGTGATCTACGCGATGGACGTTGCCCGCGGTGCCGGAGTGAAGGTCATCGGCGTGTCTCCAAAGGAGCCGGCAGCATAGGCAATCGGTACAGACCACCGTTCGGAGTACCAGGCAAGAGAGAGCGGCGGTGGAAGGGAATCGCCGTCTCTCTTTTTGCACATGTGCTCGTCATTCTCCTCGTTCTCTACCCGGCGGCGAAGAACGGCTTCACGGCCGCTCCCGCTATCGGCGGAGGAGGCGCCGGCCCTGAAGGAGGCGGTGGCGGGAGCTCAGGCGGGGGAAATTCGCCCGCCGGCCAGCGCCTTCAATACGTGCGGCTTCGTTCTCCCGCCCCTGATGCGACAGCGATCGTCGCTCCTCCACCAAAGCCCGTCGAGCACCAAAAGGCCGTGCCGGTGCCCGAGCTGAAAACGGCGACGCAACCTGCGCCACCCACCGCTTCTGCCCCGGCCACGGGCACGGGTGCAGGAGGCGCAGGGACCGGGAGCGCCGGAACTTCTGGAGCAGGGCCGGGCAGTGGCGGTGGAATCGGTTCCGGCGCGGGCACCGGTACGGGCGGCGCGAGCGGACCGGGCACCGGAGGCGGTCCGGGCACCAACTATCCGCCGACACCGACTCAGTTCTTTCTCCCACCGCTTCCTGCACCGGCGTCAGTGCGGGGCTATCACCTCATCGCCTACTTCGACGTGGATGAAAAAGGGAATGCGAAGCTGCTCGGGTTCAATCCGTCGAAGGATGGCGGATACAACCGGAAACTTCGCGACGTTCTTCTCTCTCTCAGATTCCGTCCCGGAGTGCGCGCCGACGGAACGCCGGTGCGCGACACGGTTGACATTCAGTTCATCTTCTGATTCAACTCCGCTTCATCGCTGGCTTTAAGGCGCTTTCTTGCGTAAATTCCGCGCGCCTGATCACCGGGCGGTTGCCGGTGTCTCTACCCCTCGCGGAGACCATGGATGAGCAGCATGCCCGAGACCGGTGACGCCACGGCGTCAGCGAGCGGTTTTGTCAAAGCGCTGACACTGACGGATGCAACCATGCTGGTTGCCGGATCCATGATCGGATCGGGAATCTTCATTGTTTCTGCCGACATCTCCCGTACCGTCGGATCGCCACTGTGGCTGATGCTCGCATGGCTCGCCGCTGGAGTGATCACCATGTTGGGGGCTCTGGCCTATGGCGAGCTCGCGGCGATGTATCCCCGAGCGGGCGGCCAGTACGTCTTCCTTCGCGAATCCATGGGACCTCTCATGGGTTTCTTGTATGGATGGACGCTTTTCATAGTCATTCAAACCGGAACGATCGCGGCGGTCGCCGTGGCGTTCGGAAGATTTCTCGGAGTTCTCTGGCCGGCGATCACGCCTGACCGGTTTGGCTGGTTTCCGCAGTTCGACGTCACCACGCCGGGCGGGCTGATCGAAGTCGGTCTCACGCCGCAGCGGCTGGTGGCGCTCATCACCGTGTGGATCCTCACCTGGATCAACCTGCGCGGCGTGAGGGAAGGGAAGCTCGTTCAAACGACGCTCACGATCGTGAAGACGGGAGCTCTTGCGGGGCTCATTCTGCTTGGCCTCACCATCGGCAGAAACTCTGACGCGATCGCGGCCAATTTCGGGCCGGGCCGGTTCGTCGGGAACGTGGACATCACGTCGGCGTTCCTCGTGGCCTTCGGCGCGTCGCTCGTTGGCTCGCTCTTCTCGAGCGACGCCTGGAACAACGTTACGTTCGCGGCGGCAGAGGTGAAGAATCCGCAGCGCAACCTTCCGCTGGCGCTGCTGCTCGGCACCGGTCTGGTGAGCGTGCTCTACCTCGCGGCCAACATCGCGTACCTCAATGTCCTGCCTCTCGAGGGGACGAAGGATGCCGCTACCGTAATCGGGCGCGGCATTCAGTTCGCCACGCAGGACCGTGTCGGAAGCGCCGCCGCCGAGATGATCTTCGGCGCGATCGGCGGGACGATCATGGCCTCGGCGATCCTGATCTCGACGTTCGGCTGCAACAACGGACTGATTCTATCGGGGGCGCGGGTTTATTATGCGATGGCTAGGGACAAGCTCTTTTTCAGACGGGCGGGCGAGCTCAACCGGAACCACGTTCCGGCGACTGCCCTGATCGTGCAGGCGGTGTGGACGAGTTTGCTCTGCCTGACGGGCACGTATGGCCAGCTTCTCGATTACGTGATCTTCGCGGCGCTGATCTTCTATGCTCTGACGACGATCGGGCTTTTCATATTGCGGTCCAAGCGGCCGGACGCCGAGCGCCCATATCGCGCCATCGGTTATCCGGTGCTGCCGGCACTGTACATCGTGCTGGCCTCGACGATCGCCGTAGTGCTGCTGATCTCGGACAAGACGCGCGCCCAGGCAATATCGGGCCTCGTGCTGGTCGCGATTGGCATCCCCGTGTTTTACCTCTGGCGCAAGGTCGAAGCCTAGCCTCACACGCCGCCGCGGATCTTCCGCACCGCTTCACCGAAGTACCTGGAACGTGTCATCTCGCAACAGCGTTCGGCGTTCAGCCGCGGCGCCGATTACCCATAGGAGAGCTTCAATGAGAGTTCGGATGCACCCGGTGTTCCGTCGCGTCATACCGTTCGCCTGCGCCGCGGTTCTGGCGCTCATCGGGGGCGGTCTGACCGCCCCGATTGCAATGGCACAGGAAGTCACGGCGCCCACCGGGGCGATGCCGCTTCAGGCCGGGCACCGTCCGGGCGGCGAGGCCAACCTCGTCATCCCCGACCTGGCCTCGGTGTCCTTTCTCGGGATGCCGGGAAGCACTCTGCTGCTGTTCGGTCTCATCGTCTGCGCCGCCGGACTTCTCTTCGGACTGGTGATCTACAGCCAGCTCAGGAAGATGCCGGTGCACAAGTCCATGCTCGAGATATCGGAGCTGATTTACGAGACCTGCAAGACGTATCTGATCACGCAGGGCAAGTTCATCCTGATCCTGGAGCTGTTCATCGGCTTCGTTATCCTGCTCTACTTCGGCTTCCTGCTGAAGTTCGAGCCGGTGAAGGTCGCGATCATCCTCCTCTTCAGCCTGGTCGGAATCGCGGGCAGCTATGGAGTTGCGTGGTTCGGCATCCGGGTGAACACGTTCGCCAATTCGCGGACGGCGTTCGCCTCGCTCAAGGGCAAGCCGTATCCCTGCTACGCGATTCCGCTCAAGGCGGGAATGAGCATCGGTATGCTGCTCATCTCGGTCGAGCTGTTCCTGATGCTCTGCATCCTGTTGTTCATTCCGGGCGACTATGCCGGCCCGTGCTTTATCGGCTTTGCCATCGGTGAGTCGCTCGGCGCCGCGGCGCTCCGTATCGCCGGCGGAATCTTCACCAAGATCGCCGACATCGGCGCCGACCTGATGAAGATCGTGTTCAACGTGAAGGAAGATGACGCGCGCAATCCCGGCGTGATCGCGGACTGCACGGGTGACAACGCCGGTGATTCGGTAGGTCCAAGCGCGGATGGATTCGAGACTTACGGCGTGACTGGCGTCGCACTCATCTCGTTCATCCTGCTGGCGGTGACCACGCCTGAGACCCAGGTGCAGCTTCTCGTCTGGATCTTTGCGATGCGCATCATGATGATCATCGCGAGCGGATTCTCCTATCTGATCAACGCAGCCGTCGCGAAGCGGCGCTACATCAACGCCGACGCGATGAACTACGAGGCGCCACTCACCTCCCTCGTCTGGCTTACCTCCATCGTTTCAGTCGTTCTCACCTACGTGGTCTCGTTCCTGCTCATCCCCGACCTGGGTGACGGCTCTCTCTGGTGGAAGCTCTCCTCCGTCATCACCTGCGGAACGCTGGCGGGCGCGATCATTCCCGAGCTGGTCAAGATATTCACCTCGGTCGAGTCCACGCACGTGAAGGAAGTGGTCACGTCGTCGCGGGAGGGTGGGGCATCACTCAACATCCTGTCCGGCCTCGTCGCTGGAAACTTCAGCGCCTACTGGCTCGGCATCGTGATCATGCTGCTGATGTCCATCGCGTACGGCGTGAGCACGCTCGGGATGGGAACTCTGATGATCGCCCCGGCGGTGTTCGCGTTCGGGCTCGTGGCGTTCGGGTTCCTCGGAATGGGCCCTGTGACTATCGCGGTTGATTCGTACGGCCCGGTGACGGACAACGCGCAGTCGGTGTTCGAGCTCTCGACCATCGAGCAGATCCCCGGCATCGCTCAGGAGATCCAGCGCGATTACGCCTTCACCCCGAATTTCGAGCACGCCAAGCACCTGCTCGAGGAGAACGACGGCGCTGGCAACACGTTCAAGGCGACGGCCAAGCCGGTGCTCATCGGTACGGCGGTCGTTGGAGCGACGACGCTCATTTTCTCGATCATCGTCTCGCTCACGCACGGGCTGCAGCCTGACCTCGTGGTCAACCTGTCTCTGCTGCACCCGCCGTTCCTGCTCGGTCTCATCACGGGCGGCGCGGTGATTCACTGGTTCGTCGGCGCCTCGATTCAGGCGGTGACGACCGGGGCCTACCGCGCGGTGGAGTTCATCAAGGCGAACATGAACCTCGAGAGCCCCGAGAGGGCCTCGATCTCCGACAGCAAGAAGGTGGTCGAGATCTGCACGAAGTACGCGCAGAAGGGAATGTTCAACATCTTCCTGACAGTATTCTTCTCGACGCTCGCGTTCGCGTTCGTCGAGCCGTATTTCTTCATCGGATACCTGGTGTCCATCGCGCTGTTCGGTCTGTACCAGGCCATCTTCATGGCCAATGCCGGCGGCGCGTGGGACAACGCCAAGAAGATCGTGGAGGTCGAGCTCAAGCAGAAGGGAACCGAACTGCACGCGGCGACCGTCATCGGAGACACGGTCGGCGACCCGTTCAAGGACACGTCGTCGGTGGCGCTCAACCCGATCATCAAGTTCACGACCCTGTTCGGTCTCCTGGCGGTGGAGCTGGCCGTCTCGCTCACCGAGCAGCGCGGCCCGATGCTCGGCCACGTTCTCGCGGGTGCGTTCCTGCTCGCGTCAATGTTCTTCGTGCACCGCTCGTTCTACGGAATGCGTATCGAACAGCAGGCGTAGCCCGTCATGTCGCTCTTCGCGCCGAACGGGTGGCGCGGCATTCACCAGGGCGCGGTTCGCCATCTGGCTCGCGATCGGAATGCTTCTCTATTTTACGTACGGGTTCCGTAACTCGTCGCTGCGCGGCAGCAGGTCGCGCGGCGCGGACATCACCTCAGCCTCATAGACGACAGATGTGGAAGTATCTGAAGGGCATCTCGCTCACCAGGTGGATTCTGATCTCCATGGTGATTGGCGTCTCCATTGGCTGGCAGTTTCCGGACTTCGGGACCTCGCTCAAGCCTCTGTCGACGGTGTTCCTGCGCATGATCAAGTCGATCATCGTCCCGATCATCTTCGGGACACTGGTCGTCGGAATCGCCGGCCATGGCGACGACATGAAGCGGGTCGGCCGGCTCGCCTTCAAGTCGATCCTGTACTTCGAGATCGTCACGACGGTGGCGCTGTTCATCGGACTTGGCGCGGCGAATCTCGTGCAGCCGGGGAAGGGGGTCGTTCTCAATGCGCCGGCGGATCCGGGCAAGGCGCTCGCCGCGAGCACGCCGACGGGAGCTGGATTCCTCGAGCACGTGGTACCTCAGAGCTTCTTTGAGGCGGCGTCGAAGAACGAAGTTCTTCAGATCGTCTTCTTCTCGATCCTTTTCGCCGTAGCACTGTCGCAGGTGCGCGGGAAGCCGAAGGAGATAATGCTCGCAGGCTGCGAAGGATTGGCCGAGGTGATGTTCAAGTTCACCGGCATCGTGATGAGATACGCGCCGATCGGAATCGGCGCTGCCATGGCGGTGACGGTGGGACACAGCGGACTCGGCGTGCTCATCAACCTCGGCAAGCTCGTTCTGACTCTTTACGGCGCTCTCGTCGTGCTGATGCTGGGCGTGCTGCTGCCGGTGGCGATCATCTTCAAGGTACCGCTCAGGCAGTTCCTGAGAGTCGTGAAGGAGCCCGCGCTCATCGCGTTCTCGACGACGTCATCAGAGGCGGCGCTGCCGCGCGCGATGCAGGCGATGGAGTCCATCGGAGTTCCGCGTCGTATCGTCGCGTTCGTGATGCCGACGGGCTACTCGTTCAACCTTGACGGATCGACGCTGTATCTGGCGGTCGCAGCGATGTTCGCCGCGCAAGCCGCTGGGGTTCACATGACGTTCGGGCATCAGCTCGTGATGATGCTGACGCTGATGCTGACGAGCAAGGGTGTCGCCGCGGTTCCGCGCGCTTCGCTCGTGATACTTTCCGGCACGCTCACGGCATTCGGGCTGCCGCTCGAGGCGGTCGCGGTCATTCTTGGCGTGGATGAGTTGATGGACATGGCGCGTACGACGGTGAATCTCGTCGGGAATTGTCTTGCGACTGTCGTGATGGCGCGGTGGGAGGGGGAGTTTGTCCCGGTTAGGGAGTCTGCGGCGGCTTCGCTCGCTGCCTGATAACTGCGTAGCTACATGAAATAGAACTACCCGGCGACCGGCTGCCGGCTCATCCGCATTAGCGCGACCTTCACCGCCCCCCGGGCTGCGACGATGTCTCCGGCGCGGATCTGAGCGCCTGGCACGGCTGACTTGAGTCGCTGCTCGAGGCGCTTGCGGAGCAGCGAGCCCTTTAGAAGCAGCCCGCCAGCGAACGCGACTGGCACTGCCGCGCGGTCGTCGCCAAAAAGTCTGATAGCGAGCGCCCGCACGTGCAGGACAAGCTCTTCGACGGCGAGCCCGACCAGTGAGTTCGCGCGCACGTCTCCCGCGGACGCAGCGTTGAATACCACCGGCGCGAGCGCCGCGAGCTGCCGCGGCGTTGCGGCAATACCCCACGGGATGAGCTCGGATGGCTCGTTTATCTGCGCAGCGGTAAGGACCGCGCCGGTGAGCGCGGTGGCCGGCTCTCGTCCAT
This sequence comes from Gemmatimonadaceae bacterium, assembly GCA_030647905.1. NCBI lineage: Bacteria > Pseudomonadati > Gemmatimonadota > Gemmatimonadia > Gemmatimonadales > Gemmatimonadaceae > Gemmatimonadaceae bacterium. The sequence continues at coordinate 8,769 of JAUSJA010000019.1, forward strand.
CGGCGGCGGCGGCGACGATCGCGAGCGCTTTGCGCCCGATCCAGGCGCCGCTTCCCTCGTCACCAAAAGCCGGGCCCCATCCGCCGCAACGGTCGAGTGTGCGCGACGGGCCGCGCCCGTATGCGATCGACCCGGTGCCGGAGACGACAATGATTCCAGGCCCGGTGCCGAACGCGTCAGCGAGCGCTATCTCGCCATCTCCCTCGACGACGATTGCGTCGGCGAGCTCGAGGTCTTCGAGCGCAGCGGTGAGCGCGCGCTGTTCATTGGAGCGCCCTACGCCCGCGACTCCGGCCACCATCACCTTCGGTCGGACGCCTTCGCGTCCGGCTTCCGTCAGCGCCTGGCGCACGAGATCTCCGATCACGCCGGCGGACTGATCGGCCCGCCCGGGCGCCATCGCCGATCCAGGCCCGGTTACGTCGGCGATGTGATTGCCCGCAACATCGGCCAGTATGAGTCGCGTCTTCGAGCCGCCGCCATCCACGCCTGCAACTATATCAGTCATCCGGGTGTCTTTTCCGGTTTCCATGTGTGTATGAAGATGTCATTCCAACTGCCATCGTGATGGATGTTCCGATCAGCACGTACCACGGCCACGCGATCCTGGCAAGCGTCGTCAGCGTGCCGGCCATCGAAGGAAGCATTGGAAGCAGCTGCCTGGCGAAGACGATGAACGACATGACGATGATCGCGATGCTCATGCCGGTGATCGCATCGCGCTGGATTGCCCGCGGCCACAGGATTCCAAGAAAGAACCCGCCGAGGAGCGCGCCGTACGTGAACGAGGCGATGGACAATGCGATGACCACGACCGGAGTGCCCTGCTCGCGGTAGAGGAGCGCTCCGCCGGTAAGGAGAATTCCCCACACCAGAGCGCTGAGCTTGCCGAACCTGAGCGTCGCGTCGTCGTCGGCGCGCCGCTTTGACAGCGGAAGATAGATGTCGTGCGTCGTCGCCGCGGCGAGCGAGTTGATCGCGCCCGAATGGGTGCTCATCGTGGCCGCCAGAATCGCGGCGAGAATCAGCCCCACGAGACCGGGCGGCATGTACTCGAGAATGAACGTCGGGAAGATCGAATCGGGAGCGGCGAACGCCTTGCCGCCATAAAGGACGAAGAGACCTACGCCGACGAACAGGAACAGCGTGAACTGAGCGAAGACGACGAAGCCGCTTCCGATGATCGCCTTTTGCGCGTCACGAAGACTCCGCGCGGTCAACAGCCGTTGCACGATCAGCTGATCGGCTCCGTGCGAGGCCATGGACAGGAATGCTCCGCCAAGGAGACCGGCAAACAGGGTGTGAGGCCGGTCCAGACCCATATACGTATCAATGACGCGAAGCTTGCCGGCAAGGGAGGCGACATCCGTGATGTGCCCCCATCCTCCGGCGACGGCCTTGCCGAGCAGGACGACAGCAGAGATTCCGCCCAGGACGTACACGCTCGCCTGGAGCAGCTCAGTCCATACGACCGCTTTCATGCCGCCCTTGTACGTGTACAACACGGTGAGCGCGCCGAGGATCAGGATGGCGAGCGGCTTGGCGTACTCGGGTCTCACCGTTCCCTCGAGGATGAGGGCGACGGGGATCGCCGTCGCGAACACGCGGACGGAATCCGCCACACCGCGCGTCACCATGAATACGATGGACGTGAACCGGCGGGTGCCGAGTCCGAAGCGCTTCTCAAGCAGCGCGTATGCAGTGACGAGCTCGCCCTTGTAGTATCGCGGTAGCAGCACGAGCGCGACGACGACGCGGCCGATGATGTATCCGGCAACGACCTGGAGGAACCCCAGATTTCCGATGTAGGCCAGGCCGGGGATGCTGATGAACGTCAGCGCGCTGGTCTCGCTCGCGACGATCGAGAACATAACCGCCCACCACGGTATGGACCGCTCGGCGATGAAGTAGTCGTTGGCGCTCTTCTGGCGGCGCCCTATCCACAGTCCGAAGGCGGTGGTGCCGGCCAGGTATGTGACGAGGACAAAAAAATCGAGGGCGGTGAAATTCCTCATTCCACCACCCTCGATGAGAGCTCGAGACTCTGCGTCAAATCAGGCGGTGAACGACGTACCGCAACCGCAGCCACCCGTCGCGTTCGGGTTCTTGAAAGTGAATCCTGAACCCTGCATTGACGTGACATAGTCTATGGTCACCCCGGAGATGTACTGCGCCGAGAACGGATCCACGAAAACCCTGAAGCCGTCGTTGTCGAGAACGAAGTCGTCTTCAGCGCTCCGGTCCTCGATTACAAGGCTGTACTTGAAGCCGCTGCATCCGCCCGGCTGCACGCTGACACGGAGTCCGCCCTGCTCGCTGGTGACGCTTTCGGCCTCCATGAACTTCTTGACTTCAACGGCCGCGCCGGGCGTGACCGTGATCTCGATATCCGATGTTGTCGATGTAGACATTGCAAACCTCCCTGAGGACTCCCGAAAATTACGATGACGCCGGCGTCGATGGTAGGGCAACCGCCGGCTCGAGTGAATCGGCCCGCGCTCCCGCGGACCGGTCGCTTTCGCCCAGACTGCCTGATCCCCGGAAGGAGCGCGCAATCCATGCAAACGCCGCGGCGGCGATGGCGAGAAGAACGAGTCCTCTCCCCGTCTCGCCGAAAATGAGCTTCCCGATCCCGAACAGAGTTGAATACACCGCAACGATTCCGGCGATCCAGTTGGTCCACGCGAGTGCGCCGCCTTCCATCCCTTCGGCACCGAATCCGGCGCCTTCGGCAATGCGCCGCCATCCCCGTCCGCCCGGCCGCACGCGGCGATAGAACGCCGTCAGCACTTCATCCGGCTCCGGGCTCGTCATGAACGTGACCGTCAGCCACACGATCGTGCTGATAACGACGGTAAGCAGCATGATCGTGGCGTCGGCGTTCGGATCGCCCTTCGCGAATCTCTGCGGGACTGTCTGGAACGCGATCGTCGAGACGACGAAGGACGTGATCATCGCGCTGATCTCGGACCATGCGTTGATGCGCCACCAGTACCAGCGGAGAATGAGCACGAGCCCCGTTCCCGCGCCGAGCGCGAGGAGGAACTTCCACGCCTGCTCGATCGAGGAAAGCTGCGATGTCACGCCGATAGACGCGATGAACAGCAGCACTGTCGCGATGCGTGACACTTTCACGTAGTGCCGCTCAGTCTCCGATTGACGGATGAAACGTTTGTAGAAATCGTTGACGAGGTACGACGCGCCCCAGTTGAGGTGCGTTCCCACAGTGGACATGTACGCGGCAGCGAATCCGGCCATCATCACGCCCTTCCATGGCGTCGGCAGGTAATCCACGAACGCCTTCACATATCCCGATTCCTTGTCCACGAGATCGGGATACAGGATGACGGTCGCCAGACCGGTGACGATCCACGGCCACGGGCGGAGCGCGTAGTGCGCAACCTGGAAGAAGAGTGTGGCGAGAACGCCGTCCCGCTCGGTCCTCGCGGAGAAGATCCGCTGCGCGACGTAGCCGCCGCCGCCCGGCTCGGCTCCCGGATACCAGGCCGCCCACCACTGCACGGAGAGGAACACCCCGAGCGCCAGCAGAGGCATCCACGCATAGGCGTGGAATCCGCCCTCTCCCATGGATACAGGCAACACCGAGAGCGCGGCATCGCTGGAGCCGAAATGCTCGGCCAGCTTGACCTTCATCACCGCGATTCCACCGACCGCTTTCACCGAATACACCGCGAGGATGATGACCGCCGACATCTTGACGACGAACTGGATGAGATCGGTCCACAGCACCGCCCACAGCCCGGCGGCCACGGAGTAGACCACCGTGATCACGAAGCAGATCCCCACCGCGAGAATCGGCGAGACGCCGAGCGAGATCGTCAGGATCTTGATCATCGCCCGCGTGACCCAGCCGAGAATGATCAGGTTGATCGGAATCGCGAGGTAGAGCGCGCGGAAGCCGCGGAGAAATCGCGCCGGCGGGCCGCTGTACCTGATCTCCGCGAACTCCACATCCGTCATCACGTTGGCGCGCCGCCACAGGCGCGCGAAGAAGAACACCGTGAGCATTCCGCTCATCACCATGTTCCACCACAGCCAGTTGCCGGCGACACCGTGCGCGGCGACGAGTCCCGTCACGACGAGCGGCGTGTCAGCCGCGAACGTGGTGGCGACCATTGATGCGCCGGCCAGCCACCAGCTCACGTTGCGCCCGGAGAGGAAATACTCGTTGAGGCTCTCGCCGCCTTTTCGGGTGAACATCAGGCCGACCACCGTGGAGAGGAGGAAGTAGGCCGCTACGATCGCCCAGTCAATCGCGGAAAGAGTCATGAGGGTAGAGTTGGGATGACGTGTTGTAGCAATGCAAGCCGAAGCTCGTTTGCCGCGGTCGCCACAGGCACCCGCGAGCAAACCGGAACGGTGCCGCGTATCATTATGTACCTGTACTCACGATCGTCAACTATACGAGAATGATGGCAATGGCGCGATACTTCATCCCCCTGATCGGACTGACGCTGGCGGCCGCCGGCTGCACCGTGACGAGCGGCAAGCTCGATCCGACCTACGAGCTCGCTGCCGAACGCGTGAAACCCGGCATCTCGATTCTCCTCGGCGACAGCATGGGGCTGATTCGCGGAAAGCGGATCGGACTCCTGACCAATCAGACCGGCGTCAACGAGAGGGGCGACTCCGACATTGACCTGCTGCGGAACGACAGGGCGAAAAAGGAGAAGGTGGATCTGGTGATGCTGTTCTCGCCGGAGCACGGGATCCGCGGAACCGAAGATCACGACAACATCGCCGACGCGGTGGATACCAGGTCGGGCCTTCCGATCATCTCGCTTTACGGCGCGGGGACAACAGCGTTTCCGGACAGCGAGATGCGGAAACTCGACGCGCTCGTGTTTGATCTGCAGGACATCGGAACGCGCACATGGACGTATGTCGGCGCGATGGTGTACTCGATGCGGGCGGCGGCGCGGACGGGAAAGACGATCATCGTTCTCGACAGGCCGAATCCGCTCACCGGATTTTTCGTCGAAGGGCCGCTCCTCGACAGCGCGCTGGCCGACCCCGATGATCCGACTCCGGCGAAACGCGGGCAGGCATACGCGCTCTATCCGACGCCTCTCAGGCACGGGATGACGATGGGGGAGATGGCTCTCTTCTTCAACGACGTCCTCGGCATCAAGGCAAATCTCAAGGTCGTTCCGATGAGGAGCTGGCGCCGCGAGCTGTGGTTCGACCGGACAGGCCTTCCGTGGGTCAGGCCATCGCCGAACCTGCCGTCGCTGCAGAGCGCGATGGTTTATCCCGGCCTCGTCGCGTTCGAAGGGTCAAACCTGTCGGTTGGGCGGGGCACACCTACCGCATTTCAGCTGGTCGGTGCGCCATGGCTCAAGGCCGAGGCGACGGTCAAGATCCTGAAGGATCGCGAGATTCCGGGAGTGCGCTTTCTGGTTGAGGAGTACACGCCGGAGAAGCCGACCGATGGGAAATACGGGGGCCAGAAGCTTCAGGGGATCCGTATCCTCGTGACCAACCGGAACTCGATGCAGCCATCGCGCGTCGGAGCAGCTCTCCTGTGGGCGATAGCGAAAACATCGGGGAGCGATCTCAGGCTCAACAACCGCACTTTCGATCTCCGGTTCGGCGCCGCGCGCGTTCGCGAGGCGTTGCTGCGCGGAGAGGACCCCGATGTGGTGATTGACCGCGAGTACAAGGCCGTTTTCGATTTCAGGGAGAAGGCGCGCCGCTATCTCCTTTATCCGTAGCGCCTTATCGGCTTCGCACAGGTCTTGCACCACCGTCTTCGTGCACGCTCACTGGTTTGACCCCGGAGGGTACGAAGCATGAAGATCCTGATCGCGTCGCTCGCGATGGTGCTGGCTGTTTCGACTTCCGCCTGCGGACCGCGCCAGGTCGAAGTGACCACCGGCGCGCAGCCGGCAGCGGACGTTTCTATCCGTTTCACGAACAACCTCACGCAGGCAGTGAATCTCTACGTAACTACAGGGGGTACGGACGTGTTCCTCAAACAGGTCGCGGCGAACTCGGTGGAAGTGGTGCCGGTACGCGGGATCAGTGCGGGGACTACGGCCACTCTCAAGGCGAGGACGGTGGACGGTACGCGCTCGTACACTCGTGACAACATCTATCTCGCCGCGAACTATGAGTGGCGAGTACCTTAGAGGCGAATGCGGGGCGTTCTGGCAATAAGCGTAATATCTGAATAGCTTTACGGGTCGAATCGAGAGCCGGTTCGGCCCGTTCTGCTACCCACTCCCGCGACGCGGGACCGGTGGCTTTTATTCGCGCCCGCTGGCATGAAAAGAATCTGGGAGTCGATAATCAAGGGCTACCTCCGGGTAATCGAGCCGGTGGCGGCGCTGCTGGTGAAGCTCCGGATCAATCCCAACGTCCTCACGACCGTCGGGACGCTCTGCACGGTCGCGGGCGGGATCGCTTTCGGGATGGGCCACATCCGGACGGCCGGCTGGATCATCGGACTCACGGCGATCTTCGATGTCCTCGATGGTACCATCGCCCGGCGCACCGGGCAGTCCACCGTATTCGGCGCATTCTACGATTCGACGCTCGACCGGGTCGCTGACGGCGTGGTGCTCGGTGGAATCGCGTTCTTTTTCGTGACGAGCCCGGTCCACCACAATCTGCCGATGGTGGTGGTCTCTCTCCTCGGCATCATCGGCACGTTCCTCGTGAGCTACACGCGGGCGCGTGCGGAAGGCCTTGGTATTGATGCCAGGGTTGGCGTCATGCAGCGGCCCGAGCGTGTAGTGCTGTTGTCGGTGCCGCAGGCGTTCTTCGGCCTGGCTCTCAACGGGTGGGTACTGATCTGCGTCGTCGGCATTCTCACGCTGACCGCCTGGATCACCGCGTTCCAGCGCATTCTTTTCGTTCGACGCACCGCGCTCAACACCGTCTCGACGCCTTTGCGCGTCCTCAACGACAAATCACCGCCGTCGCCGCGCTCGGCGCCCCGGCGTGCACAATCCTAACGGATGGAGAATACAGACTTGCCGTCTTCCGCTGATGTTCGCACTCCCCCCGCACCGGCGACCGGGAAGCTGGGCATTCTTACGCCCGGACTCGGCGCCGTCGCCACGACCTTCATGGCTGGCGTGGAGAGCGTAAGGCGCGGCTATGCCAGGCCCATCGGGTCGCTCACGCAGATGGCGACGATACGCCTCGGCAAGCGCACCGACAACCGATCCCCGCTGATACGCGACTTCGTTCCGCTCGCCAGCCTCGACGACATCGTTTTCGGCGCGTGGGATCCGATTCCCGACGACGGGTACACCGCGGCCCGCAAGGCGGGCGTTCTCAACGAGAAGGATCTCGAGAAGGTCGCCGACTTCATGAAGGCCATCAAGCCGATGCCGGCGGTTTTCGACAACCACTACGTCACCCGCATTCACGGATCCAACGTCAAGCAGGGAAAGAACAAGCGCGATCTCGCCGAGCAGCTGCGACAGGACATCCGCGACTTCAAGGCGAAGAACGGTCTCGACCGGCTGGTCATCGTGTGGTGCGCATCCACCGAGATATTCATCCGCCCCGGTCCGCAGCACGCGACGCTTGAAGCGTTCGAGAAGGCGATGGACGAGAGCGACGAAGCAATCGCACCGTCCATGCTCTACGCGTACGCGGCGATCATGGAGAACGTGCCGTTCTGCAACGGCGCGCCGAATCTGTGCGTTGACATTCCCGCGCTGACGAAGCTGGCGATCGACCGCGGCGTTCCGGTCTCGGGCAAGGATTTCAAGACCGGCCAGACGTGGCTGAAGACCGTCATCGCGCCGGGCATCAAGGCGCGCATGCTCGGTCTCGCGGGCTGGTACAGCACGAACATCCTCGGCAACCGCGACGGAGAAGTGCTGGACGATCCGGCATCGTTCAAGACGAAGGAGGAGTCCAAGCTTTCCGTGCTGCACACGATTCTTCAGCCCGAGCTGTATCCCGAGCTGTACAAGGATTTCTCGCACGTCGTGCGGATCAACTACTATCCGCCGCGCGGCGACAACAAGGAAGGCTGGGACAACATCGACATCGTCGGCTGGATGAATTATCCGATGCAGATCAAGGTCAACTTCCTCTGCCGCGATTCCATTCTTGCCGCGCCGATCGCTCTCGATCTCGCTCTCTTCTCCGACTTCGCGCACCGCGCGGGCATGAAGGGCATCCAGGAGTGGCTCTCGTTCTACTACAAGAGTCCGATGACGGCCGAGGGGCTCCAGCCCGAGCATGACCTGTTCATTCAGCAGACCAAGCTCAAGAACACTCTTCGCTTTCTGATGGGCGAAGACCAGATAACGCACCTCGGACTGGAGTACTACGCGTGATCTTGTCGCGGGCAAGCGGCATCCGGCTGGCCGGCGTGCTGCTCGCCGCGGCGCTCGCGGCCGGGTGCAAGCCGAACGCGAGGATTCTCGACAACCGGCAATGGTCGGACAGCTTTGCGTTCCGCATTACGGTTGATCCGATGCCTCCTCGCGCGATCGAGGATGCGAGGTACAGGATCGTCGTGCAGGACAAGAAGACCGGAGAGCCCATCGAGACGGGAGAGGGAAGGATCTTCGCGACGAGCTCTGACGGCGCGAATACCGACGATGGGTTCCAGAAGGGAAAGGAAGTCGGCACCTATTACGGGCGCCTCTTTTTCCCGACCTCCGGTGACTGGGCGATGGCGCTTCAGTTCAGGCGTGACTCCACGCAGAAACTGGAGAAGGTGGATTGGGTTCAGACGGTGAACAACGCAACAGCACAGTAGCAGATACATGCGCCATTTTTTCAGAACGCAGCTCACGCCGGCGGACGTTCTCGGTGTGGCGGACATTTTCTTTCCGCAGCTCCCGCTCGAGCGGTCCGCGCACACGGCCCGCTCGCGCACTTTTTCCGGATTGTTGGGCACGCTTCAGCTCACGGTGAAAAAGGAAGGGGGGCATTACACATTCGTCGAGGTCAGTACTGACCAGATGGGGGAGAGCCGCCTCGACCGCAACGCGAAGCGGTTCTTCGTCGAGCTGCATCGCACGTCGGATCCCGCTCACAAGCTCGAAGCAGCTTACTGAGCCCGTGCTGACCGAGGAGCGATATCTCGCCTCTCTCGAGGAGGCGAGGTCGACCTGGTGGAGCTCGCGCAACTTCGACACGTGGAAGCGGCTGTACGCCGGCGAGTATCAGCGGGGCTTTCTCGTCATTGACACGCTTCGCCGCTATGCGCCCGAATTTTGCGTCGCGGGCTCGGCCGTGCTGGATGTCGGCTGCGGCGACGCCGGCGCGCTCATCGCATTCGCCGAAGAGGGCGCGACGTGCGCGGGTATCGAGTGCTTCGACAAGAGCCTCGAACGCGGGCGCCTTCGCGCCGCCGATCATGGCGTGGACGTGGATCTGCGGAAGGGGATCGCGGAATCCATTCCGTTCCCTGATGCGAGCTTCGATCTCGTTACGCTCGACAACGTGCTCGAGCATGTCGGCGACCGCGAGCTCACGTTGCGCGAGGTACGACGCGTGCTGAAGCCGGGCGGACTCCTGTACATGGTCACACCCAAGCCGTTCTCGGTGTACAGTCTGTGGAACGATCCGCATTACGATCTCGCCGGTCTCGTTCTCATGCCCCGCAGAACGCAGATCTGGTACTTCGAGAAGATTCGCGGAGGCGGCTCCGGCACGTATGACGTTGGCGTGATTCCCACGCGGCGCGCGATCAGAAAGCTGCTCGACGCAGCCGGGTTTCGCATCACCGTGGCGCCGCGCGAGCTCTGGATCAACTACCTGCGTGACCGCGTATCGCGGCCCGAAGAAGTGCGGCCGGGCATCAAGCGGCGCATGGCGGCGTGGATATCGAGCCGCCGCTGGCCGTTCGAGAATCCGGCGATGCGCTGGATCTGGGACGTCGGCGTGGGATCGAACTTCATCATCGCGAGGGCGTCGTAGTTGGTGCCGACGGTGCCGACGGTGCTGCACGTGATTTATGACGATCTGTCGAATCCCTGGGTCGGCGGCGGTGGCGCCGTGCGCGTGCGCGAGCTCTATCGGCGGCTCGAGGGTCGGGTTGATGTCACGGTCGCGACGGGGAACTTCCCCGGAGCGCGGGACGAAGTCATTGACGGCATCAGGTACAAGCGACTGGGCTCGCCGCGTCCCTACGCGTGGAGCCGGCTGACGTGGGGGCGCGAGGTCAACAGGCTGCTGCGGACCGCGCCGTACGACGCGGCGATCTTCGATTTCTCCGGATACAGTCCCGTCTTTCTTCCGCGCGACCGGCCGACGGGAGTGACAGTGCATCACACCAGTCAGCCGACGGCCCGCCACCGGTGGGGCGCCGTGCTGGCGCTCGCGCTCGGCAGAATCGAACGGACAATGATGCGTCGGGCCCGGAGGGCGAGCGCGACGTCGCTCGCTTCGCGCGAGACGATCGCTCGCGTCGCCCCGGAACTGCCCGTGGATATTGTCGGCGCGGGAGTCCCGGAAGCGCTCTTCACGCTCACGCGGCGGCCTGGCGAATTTCTGCTCTACTTCGGCCGGCTCGACGTATTCCACAAGGGGCTCGACACTCTGCTCGAGGCGATCGCACTGCTTGCGCGGGAGCGGCCGGGCATCGAGCTGCGCATCGCCGGCAGAGGGAACGGAGCGGAGCGTATCGCCGCTCTGGTGCGCGCGCTCGGAATCGAGGACAACGTGCGCATGCTCGGGGCGGTGACGGACGAGCAGCGCGACGAGCTGTTTGCCGAAGCGGCGGTGCAGCTGATGCCGTCGCGGTTCGAGGGTTTCGGACTCGCGGCGGCGGAAGCGATGGCGGCGGGAGTTCCGCTCGTCGCGAGCTCGGCGGGATCGCTTCCCGAGGTCGTAGACGCGCCGCGAGGCGGAGTCCTGGTTCCGCCAGGCGACCCTCGCGCACTCGCCGACGCAGCGGGCCGCCTGCTCGACGATCCGGCCGCGCGGTCCGCCCTCTCCGAGTCGGCGCGGCAGTCAGCGCGCCGGTTCAGCTGGTCAGCGGTAGCCGAGGCGCATCTGGAGTTCATCAGACGCATTGCGGCGACGGCCGCGACACCACATCTCACGACATGAACAAGGCACCACACGAATCCGCCGCCCGCGCGGAAACGAGCAACGGCGCGACAGCACGAGGCGGGCTCGGCAGGGAACAGCTGCTCGATCTCTACTATTACATGCGCCTCACACGGTCGCTCGAGGAGCGGCTGGCCAACCTGTACCGGCAGACGAAAGTCGTCGGCGGCCTGTTTCGATCGCTCGGCCAGGAAGCGGACGCGGTGGGAAGCGCATACGCGCTCGACCGGTCGAAGGGAGACATTCTTTCACCGCTCATCCGCAACCTCGGGTCAATGCTGGTGCAGGGCGCGCGGCCGGTCGAAATCATCAAGCAGTACATGGCGAAGGGCGACTCGCCCACGCGGGGCCGCGAGCTCAACATCCACTACGGCGATCTGGTGCGCGGCTTCATCGGACAGATTTCACAGCTGGGCGACATGGTGCCGGTGATGGCCGGCGTCACGCTTTCGTTCAGGATGCGCGGCGAGGATCGCGTTGGCCTCGTCTATGTTGGCGACGGAGCGACATCTACCGGCGCGTTTCACGAGGGCATCAATTTCGCGGCCGTGCAGCGGTGTCCGCTTGTCGTCGTAGTCGAGAATAACGGATACGCGTACTCGACTCCGCTTTCGAAGCAGACGGCGGCGAAGCAGATGATTGACAAGGCGATCGGCTACGGCGTTGCGTCGGAACAGGCCGACGGAAACGACGTCGTCGCGACGTACGAGGCGACGAAGCGCGCTGTGGACCGCGCCCGCGCCGGCGGAGGTGTCACGCTGGTCGAGCTGATCACGTACCGGCGAAAGGGGCACGCCGAGCACGACAATCAGTCCTATGTGCCGGCTGGCGAGATCGAGCGGTGGGCGACGACTAACGATCCGATTGACCGCTTCGCTCGCGTGCTCTCGAGCGATCACGGCGTGGCGGCGTCGGAGCTGGAGGCGATAGACGCGCGCATCACGGCCGAGATAGACAGCGCGACCGATATAGCGGACGCGTCGCCGATGCCGGAGCCGGCCGACGCACTGGTGGGGATCTACGCCGATCCGCCCGCGGAGAAGCCGCTCTGGTTCCGCGAAGGCGTTCGCGCCGCGGTAGAAGTGAACGAGCGCCCGTCGAGCTGGGGGACGCACGATGTCTGAGATCACGTATCTGGAAGCGATCCGCGAAGGTCTGGCGGAAGAGATGGAGCGCGACGCCAACGTCTTCTGCCTGGGCGAGGACATCGGCGCGTACGGCGGCGCTTTCAAGGTCACCGAGGGGCTGCAGTCACGGTTCGGGGAAGCGCGCGTGATAGATACGCCGATCTCCGAGGCGGGAATCATCGGCGCGGCCGCTGGTGCCGCGCACATGGGATTGCGTCCGGTCTGCGAGATGCAATTCATTGACTTCATCTCGTGCGGATACGACATGCTCACCAACTACGTCGCGACGGCCCGATACCGCGCGATGCTGCCGTGCCCGATGGTGGTGCGCGGACCGAGCGGGGGATACGTGCGCGGCGGTCCGTTTCACTCGCAGAATCCGGAAGCGGCATTCCTGCACACTCCGGGTCTCAAGATCGTCTACCCGGCGACGGCAAGCGACGCGAAGGGGCTCATCAAGGCGGCGATTCGCGATGAGGACTGTGTCCTTTTCTTCGAGCACAAGTATCTCTACCGCAGGATCAAGGAGACGATGCCCGAGGGCGATCACATCACTCCAATCGGCAAGGCGCGCACGGCTCGCGAAGGGAAGGATGTGTCCATCATCACCTACGCGGCGACGGTCTGGAAGTCGCTCGAGGCGGCCGAACAGCTCGAGCGCGAGGACGGGCTGTCTGTCGAAGTGATCGATCTGCGCTCGCTCGCACCGATGGATGACGACGCGATCGTGGCGACTGTGAGAAAGACGAATCGAGTGCTCATCGTGCACGAGGACACGAGGACCGGCGGTGTGGCGGGTGAGATCACGGCGCGCATCAACGAGCTGGCGTTCGAATGGCTCGATGCGCCCATCCTGCGCGTCACGGCGGCCGACGTCCCGTTGCCGTACTCGCCGCCGCTCGAGGATTACGTGCTGCCGCAGACGAACGACATTGTGAAGGCGGTCCGTCGCCTGGCGGCTTACTGATGCCGCCAGTGGACGACGAAGACAGGACGGCCCGGTACGTCGGAGTAGGCTGCGTGACGGCCGTTGCCGGGTTCTTCAGCGGAGGCATGATCGGCGTCTTCGTGGCGAAGATGGTGGGGAGCATCAGGGGCTGCCAGCCGGCTACCGACCTCCCGGCGTGCGATTGGCACGTGTATGCCGGTATCGGTATGTTGATTGGTGTTCTGACGCTTCCGGTCATCGCGCTGATCAAGTTGCGGCGCGGCGACTCGGCGACAAGCAAATCGGATTAGGAGATCGCGGTGGCGCTCGTAGACATAATCATGCCCCAGATGGGTGAATCCATCGCGGAGGGCACTCTCTCGAAGTGGCTCAAGAAGGTCGGCGATGAGGTCAGGCGCGACGAGCCGATCTTCGAGATTTCGACCGACAAGGTGGATGCGGAGATTCCGGCGTCGTCGGCCGGTGTGATCACCGAGATCATCGTCAAGGAAGGCGAGACGGTCGCGGTGCAGACTGTGGTTGCGCGGCTGGAGACGGAGAAGGGTGCCGCGACGGCAGCTGCGGCCTCGGCGCCGGCAGCTGTTTCATCGCAGGCATCCGCTGGGGCCCCCCCCCCGAAGAGCGAATCTACGCCCGCGACTGCAACAGTGCAGAAGCAATCCGCCGCCCCTGCGCCCGCATCCCCGCGCGGTAACGGCGACTCCTTCGAGGAGCGCGTTCGCACGCGCTCGTCACCGCTCGTCCGCAGGATCGCAGCCGAGCACGGTCTCGATATCGGCGCCCTTCAGGGCACCGGGGTCGCCGGGCGTGTAACACGCAAGGATATCGTCGGATTCATCGAGTCCGGTGCGGCGCAGCCGACCGGGCGCACGGCGTCCATGCACGCCCCCGGCGGCGTGCCCTTCGAAGTGCCGTACGCCCCGCTCCCCGAGCCATGGCCCGGGGACACGGTCGAGCAGATGTCGAAGATGCGCGGACTCATCAGCGATCACATGGTCGCGTCCCGTCGCACATCCGCGCACGTCACGTCCTTCATGGAAGTGGACCTCAGCCGTGTCGCGCGTATTCGCTCGCGCAAGCGGGCGGAGTTCGAGGCGTCCACCGGCCATAAGCTGACCTACCTGCCTTTCATCATCAGCAGCGTCGTGAAGGGAATCAAGGCATTCCCGATCATGAACTCGTCGGTGGCGGGCAGAAACATCATCTATCGCAAGCCGATCAACATCGGGGTCGCGGTCGCGCTCGACTGGGGGCTCATCGTTCCGGTCATCAAACACGCCGAGGACCTTTCGCTCGGCGGACTCACGAAGACTCTGAACGACCTCGCGTCGCGCGCGCGCGCCAAGAAGCTGTCGCCGGAAGAGGTGCAGGACGGCACTTTCACGATCACGAATCCCGGAGTATTCGGATCGCTGATGGGCGCGCCGATCATCAACCAGCCGCAGGTCGCGATCATGGGGATCGGCGCCATCGAGAAGCGCCCCAAGGTGATCCCCGGTGCCGACGGCGAAGACACGATTGCGATCCGCACGTGCTGCTACTTCTCGATTTCGTTCGATCACCGCATCATTGATGGTGCGGTCGCCGACCAGTTCCTCGCCTTCGTCAAGAAGACGCTCGAGGAATTCCCCGAGAGCGGAGTCTGAGATGGCGCGCGTGCTGACGATCCAGCGAACGACAGTGCCCGCTTTGGAGCGAGAGCGCTACTTCGAGCGCCTTCGCGCGTGCCGAAGCCATTACACGGCCGCCAACTGCAGGTTCTGGGTATGCGAGGAGAACCGTCTCACCGGCGCCTTCATCGAATTCACCGAAGCCGAAGACGAGACGACGCTCACGGTGGCCCACGCCAACTCACCGCACCGGATTCTCGACTCCGCGCGGATCTATCGCGAAACGGAGATCGGCACCAATGCCGGCTAGAATCATCAGCATTGACGGAAACGACTGGAGCGTCTACCCCTCCGGCTACATCACGCAGTACGATCAGGACGAGTTCGGCCTCTTCTTCGCCCGCGGAACCGGCAAGGCCCGTGAGGTCCGCGTGACACGCTATTCGCCGCAGGGCACGCGGTCGCGCGAGCAGTCGTTCGCCGAACTTTCCGACGAGCGCCTGCTCTCACTCTTTCAGCAATCCCAGCCGAGCTTCACTTCGCCCGAGGCCGGCTACAGGCAGTGATGCCTGATGGCGCGACCGCGAGGCCGCCGGGCGAGGTCGATCTGCACATGCATTCGACCGCATCGGACGGTGCACTCGCTCCCGCCAAAGTCGTGGATGCGGCCCGCGCCGTCGGCCTTTCGGCCATCGCGCTGACCGATCACGATACGCTCGCCGGCGTCGCCGAAGCCGAGACCGCCGCTGCCCCGTTCGGGATTCGCGTCGTCACCGGCGTGGAACTGAGCGCGCACGACGGAGCGAAGGAGATTCATCTGCTCGCCTTGCATGTATCGCGGCCCTCGGTGATCGAGTCGCGGCTCTCCGGATTTCGGGACGCGCGCGAAACACGCGCACGCGACATCGTGGACAAGCTTCGCCGCCTCGGCGTGAACGTGGACCTGCAGGCGGTGATGGAAGAGGCGGCCGGCGGCGCCGTCGGGAGACCACACGTTGCGCGCGCGCTCATCCGCGGAGGACATGTCCGGGATACGCGCGAAGCGTTCGATCGATTCCTCGGAGCGGGCCGGCCCGGGTTCATGCCCAAGGCGCGTCTCGACGTGAGTGAGGCGATCACACTCGCGCACTCGGCCGGCGCGATTGCGATCTGGGCGCATCCGGGGCAGGAAGGGCGAAGGGAGCGGCTCGAGCCGCTCGTGAGCCATGGCCTCGACGGCGTCGAGGTCCGGCACCCGAGTCACAACGCCGAAGACATCAAGCGGCTCGGTGCGTTGTGCGATTTCTTCGGCCTCGTTCCCAGCGGGGGATCGGACTGGCACGGGTCGGGCGAAGGCCAGCGCACGATCGGTTGCATGCACATTCCCCCCGCGTGGCTGTATCAGCAGGACGTGGTCGTCGCCAGACGGGCGGCCGAGGAGGTCGCGTGAAGCTCGACGGCCGCATCGCGATCGTGACCGGCGGCGGTCATCGCGTCGGACGCGTGCTTGCGGTCGCGCTCGGCCGCGAGCGGATGACAGTCGCCGTTCATTACAACTCGGCCGCGTCCGGCGCTATCGAGACGGTGAGGCTGATCGAGGCGGAGGGAGGGAAGGGCGCGACGTTTAAATGCGACCTGTCCACGCATGACGGACCGGCGGAGCTGATTCGCGCGGTTGTGTCGTCGCTCGGCATTCCGCACGTGGTGATCAATTCGGCGGCGGTCATGACACGGCAGGCGTTCGGTCAGATTTCGATGGAGGATTGGGACAGGACGATGAATCTCAATCTTCGCGCTCCATTCTTCGTCAGCCAGGCGGCCGCGGCGGCGATGGCCGATGGGGGCGCCATCGTGAACATTTCCGACCTCGCGGCGTTCGAGAACTGGCCCGGCTATGTGCCGCACTCGATATCCAAGGCGGGTGTGGTGAAAATGACGCGGGCGCTTGCCCGCGTGCTCGCGCCAGCGATCCGGGTGAACGCGATCGCGCCCGGCGCCGTGTTGCTCCCCGACGAGTGGGACGAATCTGCCGGGAAGCGTCTCGCCGATACGACACCGCTTCAGCGACTGGGGAATCCGCAGGACGTGGTCAACGCGATGCTGTATCTGCTGCGCTCCGATTTCGTGACCGGCGAGACCCTCATCGTGGACGGCGGGCGGCACATCCGCAAATGACATGCGGGTTTCCGGCATCCGGGTTTCCGGCATCCGGGTTTCCGGCGCTGACATGCCCCGCCTCTTGAATTAGGATTCAGCACCGACTGACTACCCAAAGAGAGCACGAACTTGTCCGAAAGCCGTGACTATGATCTGATAATCGTTGGCGCCGGCCCTGCCGGCATGACTGCCGCGCTTTACGCCGGCCGGTCCATGCTGAAGACTGTGGTGCTCGAACGCGGCGCGTCCGGAGGTGAGCTCCTCAATACAGAGGTCATCGAGGACTATCCCGGATTCGAGCATATCGAAGGCTGGGACCTGGCGCAGAAGTTCGAGAGCCACGCGAAGAAATTCGGAGCCGAGTTCCAGCAGGAAACGGTGATCACGCTCGAGAAGCTGGAAGACGGTATGTTCGAGGCGACCACCGACAGCGGCGCGATCTACCGCTCGAAGACTGCGATCATCACCTCCGGCGGCACGCCGATCAAGCTCAACGTCCCAGGCGAGATGGAATATGCCGGCAAGGGAGTGAGCTACTGCGCGATCTGCGACGGCGCGTTCTTCCGCGGACACACGATCGCCGTCGTTGGCGGCGGTGACGCGGCCGTCGAGGAGAGTGCTTTCCTCACGCGCTACGCCGAAAAAGTCTACCTCATCCACCGCCGCTACGAGCTTCGCGCCTCGAAGATTCTCCAGAAGCGTCTGTTCGAGAATCCGAAGATCGAGGTCATCTGGAACTCGATGGTGGAGAGGATCGAGGGCGACGCGCAGGGGCTGATGAACAACGTCGTGCTGCGCGACGTGAACACGCACGAGACGCGCGATCTCACCGCCACCGGAATCTTCATCTTCATCGGCTTCCGCCCGAATACCGGAATCATCAAGGGACACGCCGATCACGACGAGATGGGATATCTCCGCACCGACATGAACATGGAGACATCCATCAAGGGTCTCTTCGCTGCCGGGGACGTGCGCGTTCAGCTGACGCGCCAGGTAACCACCGCGGCGGGCGACGGAACGACCGCCGCGATCGCCGCGGAGAAATATCTTGTGGCCATGCGGTCCGCCGGTGACGAGCCGGAGATAGTGGCTACCGGGGGCTACGCGGTTTGATCGTCACGCGGATCACAATCGGCGCGTTTCAGGAGAACTGCTACATCGTCGGGGATCCCGACGGCGACACTGTCGCGATCGTGGATCCCGGCAGCGAAGGTGAGCGCATCATCGCTGTGGTCGAGAAGATGGGAAAAACGCCCGAGGCGATCTGGATCACGCACGCCCACGTGGATCACATCGGCGCCATTGCGCCTCTGAAACGGCGCTGGGACGTTCCCGTATGGCTCCATCCGCTCGACCAGCCGTTGTACCGGGTCGGTGGGAGGCAGGCGCAGCTCTACGGCATTCCATATGACGAGCCACCGACGCCTGACCGCGAATTCGCGGACGGCGGGACGGTGACGCTCGGCGAACTCGAGCTCACGGTCATGCATGCGCCCGGGCACTCCCCCGGCCACGTCGTCCTCCACGGACACGGGCATGCGCTCGTCGGTGACTGTCTTTTCGCGGGCTCCATCGGAAGAACGGATCTGCCGTTCTCCAACCCGGCGCATCTCGAAACGTCGCTCCGCCGGATCGCCGCACTGCCAACTGAAACTGTGGTATGGCCCGGCCACGGCGACAGCACGACGATTGGAGAGGAGCGAGTCTCCAATCCGTTTCTGAACGGCTCGGCGAGAATCGTCCGCGCCCAATGAACCTGAACTGAATTCCTTCGATGACCGATAACACAAGAATGGAAAAGGACCCGCTCGGCCAGCTGCCGGTCCCATCCGATGCCCTGTATGGCGTGCAGACACTTCGCGCCGTGCAGAATTTCCCGATCAGCGGACTGAAGCCGCTGCCATCCTTCGTTGACGCCACCGTTCGGATCAAGCGGGCCGCGGCGGTGACGCACAAGAAAACCGGCCGGCTCGACGCGCGCCTGGCCGACGCCATCATCCAGGCGGCGGATGAGGTTCTCTCCGGGCAGCATCGCGAGCACTTCGTGGTGGATCCGTATCAGGCCGGCGCCGGCACTTCGCACAACATGAACTGCAACGAAGTGCTGGCGAACCGTGCCAACGAGATACTCGGCGGCAATCGCGGCGAGTACAAGCCGGTGCATCCGAACGATCACGTCAACATGGCGCAGTCCACCAACGACGTGATTCCGACCGCGATCCGTGTGGCGTCCGTCACCGAGCTGCCGAATCTGAAGAAGGCATTCGACAATCTCATCGCGGCGCTCGAGGCGAAGGGACGCGAGTTCGACGACGTCATCAAGTCCGGCCGCACGCACCTGCAGGACGCGATGCCCATCCGCCTTGGCCAGGAGTTCACCGCATATGCGGGCACGCTGCGTCGCGGCCTGCAGAGAGTGGAGGAAGCGGCCAACTATCTTCGCGACCTGGGAATCGGCGGCAGCGCCGTCGGGACCGGCGTGAACGTCGAGCCGGAATACCCCGCGATCATGGTGCGCGAGCTGGCCGCCTCGACGGGGGTCGAGCTCCGCGAAGGGAAGGACCGCATCCAGCTCATGCAGAGCATGGGCGACGCTGCGGCATTCAGCGCGCAGCTCAGGGTGCTGGCGCTCGATCTGAGCAAGATCGCGAGCGATCTCCGGCTTCTCGCGAGCGGGCCACGCACCGGGTTCGACGAGGTGCGCCTCCCGGCGGTTCAGCCCGGCTCGTCCATCATGCCGGGAAAGGTGAATCCCTCCATCGCCGAGATGGTGAACCAGGTCTGCTTCCAGGTCGTGGGCAACGATGCCTGCGTGTCGGTTTCGGCCGAGCATGGTCAGCTCGAACTGAACGTGATGATGCCGGTGATCGCCCACAACATCCTGTTCTCGATGCGCATTCTCACCAATGCAGCCGAAACGTTCGCGGAGCGTTGCGTGAAGGGGATCGAGGCGAACGCGGAGCAGTGCGCGTACTGGGTGGAGCGCTCAGCCGCGCTCGCGACGGCGCTGGCGCCGCAGATCGGCTATGCAAAGGCCGCCGAGATCAGCAAGCAATCGGTGAAGGAGAACGTCCTGATCCGCGAGCTGGTGAAGCGGGAGCACATTCTGCCCGACGCGGAGATTGACGAAGCGCTCGACCTTCGGAAGATGACGGAGATCGGCGTGCCGGGCGGGGCGCACGGCGGAGCGTCCGCCGGCTGATCCGGCTGATCCGGGCTTGTCACCGGGCTTGTCACCGGGCTTGTCGCCGGGCGCCTCGTCGCCTATCCTCCTGATATGCGCATTACGACATGGGCCGAGTACGGCGTCATCTGCGCGCTCCATCTCGCGAAGCGCGCCAGCACCGGTCCGGTAACGGGCCGCGACATCGCTGCCCAGGAGCGCCTCCCGGCGGACTACGTCGAGCAGATCCTGCTGCGCCTCCGGCGCGCGGGCGTAATTACGAGCACGCGCGGCGCGCGCGGCGGCTACATGCTGTCGAGGCCTCCGGAAGAGATCTCGATTCGCGCCGTCATCCACGCGTCGGAGCTCGAGACGTTCGATCTCCACTGCGTGAGTCATCCGGTGGAGACCGACCGGTGCTCGGCGTCGCACAGCTGCAGCATCAGACCGGTGTGGGTTCTGCTCCAGACCAAGATTGACGCTGTGCTGGAGAGCGTCTGCATCGCCGATCTGCTGCACGACGAGCCGGCGGTGCGGGAGCGGGTGGGACTTCCGATCCTCGAGCACGTATAGCCCCCCTGTTCGGGCCACGAAACGAAAGCGGCGAGTGATCCAGTGATCACTCGCCGCTTCGTTCGTCTATGTGCCGAAGGGGGGACTCGAACCCCCACGGGCTTGCACCCACTGGCTCCTGAAGCCAGCGCGTCTACCAGTTCCACCACTTCGGCGTCGTTGAATCCAACTTAGACGGCGCTCAAAGTGAAGTCAACGTAAAAACCCTTTCTCATACCGTGCATCGCTTCTAACTTGCGCGGTAGTCATCATGGCAGAGATAACGGAGAAGCCGGAGCGTCAGTCCATCGCGCGGAACAAGCGCGCGAAACACGACTATCACATCCTCGACACGTGGGAAGCGGGAATAGTGCTGACGGGCAGTGAAGTGAAGTCGTTGCGCAACGGCAAGGCGAACATCTCCGACGCCTATGGCATCGTGAAGGATGGCGAAGTGCATCTCCTCAATCTGCACATCGCGCCGTACGAGCAGGCGAGTCATTTCAATCACGAGCCCACACGCACGCGCAAGCTGCTGCTGCACAAGCGCGAGATCCGGAAGATGATCGGGTCGGTGGAGAGGCAGGGCCTCACGCTCGTGCCGCTGGAGCTCTACTTCAGGAAAGGGAAGGCGAAGGTGGTCATTGGTCTCGGGCGCGGAAAGAAGCTCTACGACAAGCGTGCGGACGAGAAGCGCCGTGATGACGAGCGCGACATGCAGCGGGCCGTAAGAACGCGATGATCGGCGCGCTGCTCCTGTTCCTTCAGACAGCCGCGGCGACGCCGGTGAACCTGGTTGTGCGTCAGGGAGATGCGGTCAGGGTGGTGCCGACCATTCCGACGGTGAGCGGCACGTACGTGCGTGCCGATCTCCTCGCCCTGGCGCTCGGCGGATCTGCCGGCGACTCTCCCGGTGGGCGGTATCGCATCTCCCTCGGGGAATCGCGCATCGAGATGATCGAGGGCGTTCCCTTCCTGCGCACAGATGCGGGGGTCGTGCCGGTTCTCATGCCGCCGCTCCGGTCCGGCCGGACGTTTCTCGTGCCGTATCAGGTGGTGACGTCGGTGATCCCGCGGTTCGCCACGGGATTCAACTATGACGCGGCCAACGGAGAGTTGAGGATTTTCTCGACCGCGGCGCGGCGTGTGGTGGACGCTCCACGGGCGGCGTCGAGCGATGGCCTGTCCGTGCCGCCGTCGGAGCCGGCCACGCCGTCGCGTCGGCGCCGGTCGGAACGCCGGCTCGTCGTGATGGACGCCGGCCACGGAGGCCCCGACAACGGAATGACCGGGCCCATTGGTCCGGGACCACGTATCGTCGAGAAGCAGGTCACACTGGCAGTGGCGAAGCTTGTCGCGCAGGAGCTGAGGGACGCAGGTGTGGATGTGCTCATGACACGCACCACCGACACGCTCATTGCGCTCTCCGACCGCGGACGAATCGCCAATCGCAACAAGGGCGATCTGTTCGTCTCCGTGCATGTCAACGCGACTGGCTCGCGCGGCCCGACCGGCGCGCGCGAGCGGGGCTACGAGACGTACTTCCTCGCTGAAGCGAAGAGCGAGGATGCGAAACGCGTGGAGCGGATGGAAAACGAAGCGGTGAAATTCGAGACGGGAGCGAACGCCCCGAAGGGAGATCCGCTAAGCTTCATCATCAACGACATGGCGCAGAACGAGCACTTGCGCGAATCGAACGATCTCGCGGAGACGATCCAGAATGGGTTCAGGCGGTTCCACCCGGGGAAGGACCGCGGCGTCCAACAGGCCAATTTCGCGGTGCTCCGCGGCTCCTACATGCCGGCTGTCCTCGTGGAGATAGGGTTCGGCACCAACCCGTCAGAGGCGGCATATCTGACGGATCGCTCGAGCCAGGAGGAGATCGCGGCGAGCATCGCGCGCGGGGTTCTCGCGTACCTCGAGCACTACGACGCGCGCATCGGAGCAGGGACGCATTGACCTCCGGCGCGCCGGTCCTCACGGTCAACGCGGCATCCATCGAATTCCAGAATCCGGTACTTCTCGCCGCCGGCACGGCCGCGTATGGACGTGAGTTGATGGGCGTGATGGATCTCGACGCGCTCGGTGGGCTGGTGACGAAGGCGGTGAGCCCGGAGCCAAGAAAGGGGGCGCCGGCCCCGCGTGTGGCCGAGTTCGAGGGCGGGATGATCAACGCGGTGGGTCTCGCGAATCCCGGTCTCGACGCGGTGAAGCGTGACGAGTTGCCGTGGCTCGCCGAGAACGTGCATGCAGCGAGAGTGATAGTGAACGTCGTCGGGAGTGCGATCGAGGATTTCGCGATCGTAGTGGAGACGTTGAGCGACATGAAAACGGTGGATGCGTTCGAGCTGAACGTGAGCTGTCCCAATGTGAAGGCGGGAGGGATGGAGTTCGGCGCTGACCGCCACACCCTTTCCGCGCTCGTTGCGCGGGCGCGGGCGGCGACTGCGCGGCCGCTGTTCGTGAAGCTCTCTCCAACGCTGCCGTCCATCGCCGATACCGCGCGCACGGCGGTGGATGCGGGCGCTGATGGGATCACGCTGGTGAATACGATTCCGGGACTTGCGATAGATGTCGAGTCACGGCGTCCGGCGCTCGGATTCGGCGCCGGCGGTGTGAGTGGAGCGGGGCTTCTTCCGGTAGGTGTTCTCGCGGTGTGGAAGGTGAGCCGCGCTGTGCAGGTTCCACTGATTGGCGTGGGCGGTGTGACGCGCGGCACGGACGCGATCCAGTACCTGATGGCGGGCGCGTCCCTGGTCGCGATGGGGACGGCTGCGCTGCGCGATCCGCGCGCGCCGGAACGGGTCGTGGAAGAGATGCGCAGCTGGTGCGGCGCACATGGCGTCGCCGCGGTCGCCGAACTTGTCGGATCACTGGAGTGGCCGTCGTGACGGCAATTCCCATCGTCGCGCTGGATTTCCCGGACGCCCAGCGGGCGCTGACGCTGGTGCAGACTCTCGACGAGAAGTGCCGTTTCTACAAAGTGGGGAGCGAGCTGTTCACTGCGGGCGGAGCGGATGTCGTGCAGTGGCTGCGGGATACTGGCTGCGACGTTTTTCTGGATCTCAAGTTCCACGATATCCCGAATACGGTCGCGGGGGCGATGCGGCGGGTGGCGGACATGGGGGTTCGGCTCGCGACCGTGCATGCGTCGGGCGGGTCGAAGATGATGGACGCCGCGGTGAGGGCGGCGGGGTCGGATTGTGGTGTGCTTGCCGTGACGGTGCTGACGTCACTCGACGATGCCGCACTGGGTGAGGCATGGGGACGTGAAAGGGTGGACGTGGAGCACGAGGTGCTTCGGCTCGCGGAGCTGGCGCGGTCGTCGGGGGCGTACGGGATCGTATGCAGCGGCCAGGAGGCGCAGGCGGTGCACAGCAGGCATGGCGATGCGCTGAAGCTGCTTGTGCCGGGGATCCGGTTGCCGGGCGATCCGGCGGGAGATCAGGCGCGGATCGTGACGCCTGAGGCGGCAGTGGCAGCGGGAGCGACGTATCTGGTTCTGGGCAGGGCGGTGACCGCGGCGAAGGACCCCCGGGCGGCGATGGAGGCCGTGACGCAGAGTCTGCTGGTTTAGACCGAGGTTCGCGGCGGCCCCAAATCGGCCCGTGTCGTAGTGGGTCAGTTTCGAGCTGGCAAGATGGAGGCGAGCCACCCTGCGCGCCACTGAGACACAAGACACGGAGAAAAACGTTTAGAGGGAAAGGCGCTTCATTCCGTTGATTAGACTGCTCAAGTCCCCAGCAAAGACAATCTTCGTATGTCGATTCCAGCAATCCTGGTCCAAGATGCCGATGCACTTCTATCGCAGCGCCGATAATACGTTCCATGAGGCTCTCTGTCTCCCAATCACTCAGGCTCATATTCAATGGAGGCACTGAGCATCTCTTTTTTGCATGGCCGCGCAGTTCCCCCAGTAACCGTTTTCCTCCGTGCTCTTCGTGTCTT
>JAUSJA010000020.1 GCA_030647905.1 Gemmatimonadaceae bacterium
TCGGTGGGATGCCGCGTGCCGTGATATCGGATATAGCGGATAATCCATCCCACGTATGCCCGCTCTGTACGCGGGCTCAGGTGTCGCGCGCGCATGCGGCCTTTCACCTGGGAAAGCAATCGCGGCTTTTCTGCGGGCATATCTTTGGCCGGTGCTGGTTATCGCTGCAGGAGCCCACAACCTGATGCCTCCGCCCGCAGAGCGTGTCACCACAACATTGCCAACGCATCATTCGGAACGCCGCAAGAGGCGGTCAGCCTCGCAACGCATTTGCACGCGGTGCGGGGCTTTTTTGTATTCCTCCCTACATCGCCTTCAGTATCGCCTCGTATCTCGGAGTCCCGCGAAGCGGCGCCAGATCAGGGTCTGTCTCGATCCACTCGCGCTGTCCAAACCCCCGGTCAACGGCCCGCTCCAGTACCTCGATCGCACGCTCATTCTCGTTCAGCGACGCATAAACACAGGCGACGTTGTACAGAAGCGCCGAATCGTCGGGGTCCACCGCCAGAGCACGGTTCGCCATGTCGAGTGAACGATCGCGCTCACCAAGCCGAGCGAGCGCAACGCCGCCTAAAATCAGCGCTCGCGTGTCGTCAGGATTCAGCTCCATGCGCTCGCCCAGGATCTGCACGCCACGGCGATACCAGCTCTCCGCATTTGCCTTGTCACCGAGCGAGTCGTATGCCTGTGCGAGCAGCACCGGAGCCTGATAGTCCTCGGGCCGCAAAGTTGCTGCACGCTCGAAGAGCTTGATCGAATCCCCTGCTCGACCCTCGGCGAAGCGTGCTCGTGCATAGAAGTAGGGCGCCTCGTAGAGCTTTGGATCGAGACGCATGGCCGTCTCGAATTCCTGCGCCGCTTCGTCCCACCGCTTGCTGAGGGAAACGGCGAGTCCGCGCGCAGCGTGTGATTCAGCCAGCTCCGGATCCAGCTCGAGCGCCTTGAGACTTGCTGCATCAGCCTGCTTGAGGTTGAACTCCCGCGCGTCGAAATACATGTAGAGAATGGAGCAGGAATCGGCGACACCGGCATGCGCAATCGCGTAATCAGGATCGATCTGAATTGCGCGATTGAACATCTGCTTTGCGAACTCCAGGTTCTTCCGGCTGAGCTGGTGAAAGTACTGGCGCCCGCGCAGGTAGAAATCGTACGCCTGCACGTTGGTGACACGGCCTTTTCCGATTGCCTTCTTCTCGCCCTCGGTCAGGATCACTCGCAGCGCCTTGAGCGAAAACGACTGCATGCGTGACGCGACACGGAGCGACTGGATTTTCGACAGTGCGTTTATGATCTCCTCGGCCATCCCGTCTGCGAAGTACTCGTTGTCGGGATCGTTGCTCATGTTGATGAACGGGAGCACCGCAACGGACTTCGCCGCCGATACGGCCTGCTGAGGAACGGTCGCAGTATCCGTGGTGGTCGCGACGTTGCCGGAGACGAGTGCCTGTCCGAACATTGCGATACTCCTGTAGCGGGCCTCCGTGTCCGTGGACATCGCCTTGGTGAGTGCCCGCTCGAGGTTCTCGGGGATATTCGGGCGGATGGCTCGAACCGATTTCGGCGGCTCCGTGAACCTCTTCGCCCTCGTACAGCATCACGTTCTCGGGCTTTATGTCGCGATGGACGATTCCCTGACGGTGAGCGTAGTCGAGGGCAGGATGTGCGGATGATTCAGGCGTGCCGCGAGCTTTATCTCGCGGAGGAAACGATCGGGGCCGAGAGAACTGGCGAGCTCAGGGTGCAGGACCTTGAGGGCGACAGTGCGATCATGCTTGGAGTCCTGCGCGAGGTAGACGGTCGCCATGCCTCCGCGCCCGAGCTCGCGATCGACGCTGTACAGGCCGCTGAGGGCATTTTTTAATCGCTCGATCGGGAGCACAGGCGGAATTGGCTGTTCCAGTCAGTAGAGGGGAGGTCAACATGGCCAGCGTCGCTCGCCCGGTCAAGAACAGTCAAGCTCAACTACAACTCGTTGCCCTGCCTACAGCTACAACTGTTGGGCAGGGTTTCTTGTTTGTGGTCGAATGAACCTGCTGCCGATTCGTGCCGTCGATTCGAAGGATAAACGGCGTACCCTACTTGACCATTGATACCATTTCTGATATCGTTCGTCATGAACAAGCGGCAACGGTCCACTCTCGAAGCCGTCTTCAGGAGACCCGTACCGCAAGACATTCGATGGGCGGAGATAGAGTCTCTTATCAGAGCCGTCGGCGGAACAGTGCAACAGCGGGAAGGGTCCAGGGTGGCGCTGGAGGTAAACGGAGTGCGAGCCGTGTTTCACCAACCGCATCCGAGGCCGGAGACTGACAGGAACACGGTCAGAGACTTGAGGGACTTTCTGGAAAGAGCCGGGGTTGAAGCCTGACCCCGGCAAGCCGGGCAGCACAAAAGAGTATCACTACGGGCAGTTCAACGACTGGGCAGCATCCTGACTGGGAAGGCACAATGGCAACGCTGGAATACGAGGGCTACGTCGCCCGCATCGAGACAGACGAGGAGAACAACGGTTTTCACGGCCGAGTGATCAACATCGGCGACGTAGTCAACTTCAAGGGCCGATCCATGGCTGAGCTCAAGAGGGAGTTCGCCAACTCCATGAAGGAGTACTTCGCCTTCTGCAAAGAGAGAGGCGAAGACCCTGAACAACCCTTTTCCGGGAAGTTCGTCCTACGCGTGGATCCAGCGGTTCATCGAGCGATTACGCGTGCTGCCGAGCGTGAAGGCGTGAGTATCAACAAATGGGCCGAAGAGCAGCTTGAGCGTGCCGCTGGATGATCCTTTTCTGCAAGTGACATTGCCAACGGTTCTCATCGCGACGTTCGGTTTGGTGAAGGCACTCACGAACCTCGCGGCAGGCCGGCTCGGCGACACGTGGGGTCGCAAGCGAGTCCTCGTCATTGGCTGGCTCTTCGCCGTGCCCGTGCCCTTCATGATCATGTTCGCCCCCACCTGGGGATGGATCGTCGCCGCCAATGTTTTCCTGGGGATCAACCAGGGGTTGGCGTGGTCAACAACGGTGATCATGAAGATTGATCTGGTGGGACCTCGGCGCGCATGTAAAGCATGAAGTTGCGCTCCGCGCGACCAGCCAGCGAACGGACGATACCAAAGAGGCTTCGCTACCGCCGCTCGAAATCTTTGCGCGGACGACATGGCGTGATCCGGCGTTGGCCAGTGCGAGTCATGCTGGATTGGTGAACAATCTGAACGACGGTATCGCGTGGGGATTATTCCCCCTTTTCTTTGCCGCCGCTGGTCTGTCCCTGCACGAGATAAGCATCCTGGGGTTCATCTATCCTGCAACGTGGGGAATTTGCCAACTCTGGACCGGAATGCTCTCCGATCAGTGGGGTCGCAAGCGTCTCATTGTCGCGGGGATGATGCTGCAGGGTGCGGCACTTCTGGTCCTTGTATCCATTGCGTACGGTTGCAGCTCATCCGGCCATGCGCCTGCCGTCAGCTCGTCGGACAGTTCGTTCGCCGAGATGCAGCACCGCGGCAACATGGCGATGGGTGTCGATCAGTACGCCTCCGCGCATACGTTCGACATCACCGCCGACGGAGGACGCATTGAGCTTCAGAGCAAAGGCAGCGACTCGCTCGACGTGGCGCAGATCCGTGCGCACATGAGGCAGATCCAGCACGCGTTCGCGGCGGGCGACTTCGCCGCACCGTCATTCGTGCACATGCGAGAGATGCCGGGTACGGCGGTAATGGCGCGCAAGAAGTCGCTGATCAGCTACACCTATTCCGACCTTCCACGGGGCGGGGAAGTCAGAATGAGCACTGCGGATGCCGAGGCGCGCGCCGCGATCGCCGAATTCATGAGAGCGCAGAGAATGGAGCACCATTCGGCCGGGACGGACGAGCGTTGAGTGAGTGGGAATCCGTGATCTAGGGCACGAACCGGTATTCGTGCTCGCCGGCGGGGAAGCGCGAATCGGCGAACGTCACCTTGAACCTTCGCTCCTCATCCGGCATCAGCTGGCAGGACGGAACGTCCACCGCCGTAATCGGCCCTTCCACCAGCCGCAACGCGAATCCACAGGCGAACCCCCAGTTCGTGCCCTGCAGTTTTCCGCCGGCGATAGACACCAGGCGACCGCCCGGCGTGCGACCCTGCGCGGGCACGACGACTCCGTCAACCGAATAGAGGGTGAGCGTCACGGCGACTGCCGGACCACTGGCCTCGCTGCAGGCGGCAGCAGCGGCGACCACGATCGCGAGCGCCGCGACGCGGCCCGCCCGCGCGATTCCATGTCGAATCGCCAGCCGGAATTTCATGGACTTCTCAGCCCTGCCTTGACTGCCGGGCACGATCTCCCCTCCGCCGCTCGGTGACCTCACGCTCGTGACGGCGGCGCTCGCCAGCCGTGTCTATGAACGCGAGCACTGCCTGCAGCAGTCCATACGTCGTGAACCCGAACGCAACCAGAGCGACAGCCGCAAGCGCGGCTTCGGTTGCAGTGGCGTACTGATTCCTCAGCACCAGCAGGGTCGCGCCGATGGCGATCGCCGCGCCCAGAACGGCAATCGCGAGCGCAGATCGCAACGAGAGGCTACGGGTGTGCGACGTGTTCTTGCCTGACGGACCATCTGTGTGCATGATCACGAAAGCTAGCCATTCCGGCGAGTCGCGCGAGCGGCTACGTAGTCTTACGTATGTGCTTCGGCCCTCCGGCTGCACACATTTGTTGCTCAGGCGCTCGGTAGCGCATCGAATTCGAAGTCCTTTGGTCGCACATGGAGGCAGCCGTATGCAGCCGGACGATGAACTGACACTGGATGCCCGCGTCGCGCGCCTCGAGCGAGGCCTCGCTGCCGTATCGGCAAGTCTCGACGCCATTCTGTCCAACAACACCGCGCCGGCGGATCCGATCCGCCCTGGCCCGCGCGCGCGGCCACAGTTCGCCCAGTTGCCCATCCAGGGGAAAAGCGCGGAATGGTGGCTGGCGAGGGGGGGAGCACTGCTCACTTGTCTCGCGCTCATCATGCTTTACCAGTACGCGGTGGACCGCAACTGGATCACGCCGGTCGTCCGTCTCGCTGCCGGTACTGCGGTCGGCGCCGGTCTCATGATCGCCGCGGCGCGAATCGCGCGCACGGTGAAGCCGGCACCCGATGACACCGTCGGCCTGCGCGAAGTGCTGATGGGAGCGGCGCTCTCCGCCTGGTACATCACTGCTTACGCGGGTGCTGTTTTCTACCACCTCGTCCCGGTGTCCGGCGCGCGAGCGATTTTCTTCGCGCTGAGCATCGCCGGCGCATGGCTCGCGCTTCGCGAGAAGCGCGCGCTCCTCGCGATTCTCGCCATTGGCGTCGGCTTCGCTGCGCCGGCCCTTCTTCCGTCAGCGACACCGTCCATTCCCGCATTCGCCGCGTACATCCTGGCGCTAACGGCGGTCGGCCTCGTTCTCTACCTGATGCGCGGCTGGCAGTCGGTTCTTTGGCTGACGTTCATCGCGTTCTGGTGGAACGCCGGCGAGGCGGTTGCGATCACTTGCTGCTCGTCTCCGCTGATACCGACACGTATGGCGGGCTCTCCGGTGACGGCGCGCATCGCGATGACTCTGCTGGTGGCGCTGTGCACCGCGATGCTGGTTCGCGTCCCGATTCTCCGGCGAAGACTCCTTGCGCTCGGATCGGATCTTTACACCGAGCCGCTCCTTTCCGAATGGTCGCACTCGATACTTGTCGAGGTATCCTCGGTCATTCGACGGGTCACCGGCCAGCCGACGTCACTCGATTCCGCGGCGCTGTGGGCGATCACGCTGTCGAGCCCGTTGCTTGCGCTGTTCGATCTTTCGACGATCTGGCGATTCGCGCCCGTTGTCACGTGGGGCGCAGCCGCCGCCGTGATAGCTGTCATTGCCTTCCGGCTCGCCTCGTCCGCGCGCGCGCCGGACGACGAGTTCACGCATGTGGAAGCGGCTGCGGCGGCGCTGTGGAGCCTGGCAGGCATCATATGGCTCGCCGACCCGGTCTCAACAGCGCTCCACGTATCCGTCTTTCCCACGATCCTTATCGGAGCAGCCGCTCACGCATTTGTCGCGTTGTATTTTCTGCGCGGCTCGCGGTTCAGAGTCCCGCGCGGCCTCGCAAAGATCACCGCCGTGGGGGCCGTGACGATGACGGTTTTCGCGGAGATCACGACAGTCGGAGCTGGATTCAAGCCGTGGTGGACGTCATCGGCGATCGTGACGATTGCGACGTCGGCATGGATCTGGTGGACTTCGCGCCGTATCCCCGAAGAGCGCGGCTACGCCACTGTCATCGGGATCGTCGCGTACCTCGCGCTGATGCTGGTGGACGGACGGCTGCTCGGCCACATCTTGCGCCCGCTCGTCACGGCCAGTTATGCGCTCGCCGGCACCGCGATGCTCGTGGCCAGCATGAGAACATCGAATCCGGCAGTGCTGCGCCGGCTCGGCGGATTCACTCTCGTGGTTGTCGTCGCGCGGCTCTTCATGCTGGATCTGGCCGGAGTGGAGACGATCTGGCGCGTGCTGCTGTTCCTCGTGTGCGGAGCGCTCTTTCTCTTGACGAGCTACCTGTTGCAGGTCGGGCGCAAGCCGTCGGTCACCGGATGACCGGGGACGACGCGGTGTTGCCCGATCCCGCCTTCAGCTACGACGCGATCGCCGCGAACTACGCGCGCAATGTGGATACGGCTCCCTACAACGCGCTGTACGAGAGGCCGGCGATGCTCGGACTGCTGCCGCCCATCGAAGGCGCGCGAATCCTCGATGCCGGGTGCGGCTCGGGCTGGTACGCCGAGCAGCTTCTCGCCCGCGGCGCGACGGTGGACGCGATAGATGCGAGCGCGGCGATGGTCGCGTTCGCGCGGGAGCGGCTGATGAGCATGGCCAGCGATGTCGCGTCGCGGCTCACGGTTCAGGTCGCCAATCTCGACGCGACGCTGCCCTTCGCCGGCGCAACATTCGACGGGGTCGTCAGCCCCCTTGTGCTGCATTACATAAGCGACTGGCGCCCGGCGCTACGGGAGATGCTGCGGGTGCTGAAGCCCCAGGGCTGGCTACAATTCTCGACGCATCACCCCGCCGCCGATGCAGCGCTGTTCGAAACCCGGAACTACTTCGGCACCGAGCATGTGGTGGATCACTGGGACTGGGTCGGAAACGTCGAGTTCTATCGCCGCTCTCTCACCGAAATATGCGCATCGCTGGACGACGCCGGCTTCGTCATCGAGAAGCTCGTGGAGCCCGTTCCCGTCGAAGCCTTTCGCGCCGCGGAGCCCGACTCATGGGCGCGGCTCATGAGTCAGCCGGAATTCCTCATCGTGCGGGCGCGCCCGCGTACCTGACGCGCTCTCACGCGATCCGCTATTGCAGGCAGGGCGCGAGCGGATCCGGCTTCGGCTTGTCCACTCTCACGCGGTCGTTCCGGTCGGCGACCGCGACCGCGATGTTCCGGACAAAGGTGGCCACCCGCGCCAGTCCGTCATAGCTGATGTACTGGGGCTCATCGGTCACCATGTGATAGTCCGGACTATATCCGCGGGAGATGTACGCGATCGGAATTCCCGTCCGGGCATACATGTAATGGTCGCTTCTGCAGTACCGGTTCTGGACATGTCTCGGCGCATCGAACGAGTAGTCTATCAGATACGGCTGCGGCATTCTCACATTGACCGAATCCACTACGTCGCCGAGGTCAGTGGACAACCGGCGCGATCCGATCACCTGCACGTTGCGGGGGCCGCCGGTTGGCGTATCCCGTTTCTCACCGTGCCCCACCATGTCCATGTTGAGTTGCGCGACGATCGAATCGTGCGGTACTGTTGCATGCCCGGTAAACCATGCCGAGCCGAGCAGTCCCGCTTCCTCCGCGGTGTGCCAGACGAATAGAATCGAGCGGCGCGGACGCTTGCCCTGTGCCAGCGATTCGGCGATTTCCAGCAGCGCCACCGATCCGGACCCATCGTCGTCCGCGCCGTTGTAGATGGAGTCGGGACGGGGCGGACGGATGCGGCGCAGGCTGTCGAGAATCGCGCGGATAATGCCGCGCTGGGTTGCGGTCGGAGTGGAAGGGCCGGCGACGCGCGTATCGCCCCCGTTGGGACGCATGATTCGATTGTACGCGCGCAGCGAGTCGTGGTCCACCGGAGCTCTCGCGACGGCGATGTGATCGCTATGCGCACCGATGGCGACGTACTCACCGCGCAAGGCCGGATCGGAGCCGCGCAGGATCGCGATGACGTTGCGCGCGGGGGCGGTCACGGGCCGTTCGGCGAATCGCACGTCGGCCTGGACGTTTCCGCCACGTGTGCCCGGCTGAAGCGAGCCGAGGCGCGATCCCATCATCTTCTCGGCCGTTGCTCGCGAGATGAGCAGCCCGAAGGGAAGGGGCTGCGCGACTGTGCCGCGATCCGACAGTCCGCCGCCGCTCGAGCGAAGCGAGCTGGCCGTGGCGCGTGTGACCAGGTCGAGCGCCGCAATGGCGATCCCAGCAGCGGTGGGAAAGCGGGAGATTGCGATCCCGGCGGGCGTAGTGTATACGCCGGTTGGCTGACCGCTGGGTCCGATCGGCGCGTCGAGAATCACGATCCGGCCGGCGACCTCCGCGGGCCTCAGCGCTACTGTAGAGTCTCCGGCCCGCCCGCCGTAGATCACCGGATAGGTTCCCGTCTTCAGCGCCGCCGCGAACCGGACCGTGGATGACGGCCGAAGCGGAACGAAGTCGGTAAAGAGCGACAGGTGCTCACCATTCACGGCGAGAGTGGATGCGGAGTCCGCCCGCCGCCGGACCATCGGAATTGTCTGGTAATAGGTGCCGTTCTCTCCGCCCGGCTCGAGCCCGAGCCGCAAGACTTCGCGCTCGAGGTACGAAGTCATCCTGACATTGTCGGCAGTGCCCGCTTCGCGTCCACGCATCGAATCATCGGCGATCAGATAGATGCGGCTTCGGACATCGGCGGGCGTGATCGCGGCGACGGTGCGCGCCGGAGACGGGCTGGCTCCGGTGGCGGTACAGCCGGCGAGAATCATTGCCGGAAGAAGCACCGGAGCGGCCGATGCGGCGACTCCGCGAAGGATCGAGCGAATCATGATGATGCGGTGGTGATCTGGAGGGCGTCTGGCGCGAACGTCGAAGAAGTCGTGGCGCGTCGCGGCTCAGTGAATATGATCGGTGTCGCGCTACGGTGCAGGCCCGCTACCCGTTGCCCGCTACCCGTTGCCCGCTACCCGTTGCCCGCTACCCGCTACCCGTTGCCCGTTGCCCGTTGCCCGTTGCCCGCTACCCGCTACCCACTACCCGCTACCCGCTGCCCGCTGCCCGCTGCCCGCTGCCCGTTGCCCGTTGCCCGCTACCCGTTGCCCGATTGCGTGTCCCGGTGCAATTGAACGATGGCAGCGCCGGACCGCCCGCGAAGAAGGATTCAGCGTGGCTGACTTCAGGAAACTGCGAGTATGGCAGGCGGCACAGGAGCTCGCGATTGATGCGCATCGAGTCGCTGCCCGCATGCGCGGAGCTAGGAGCGCAACCCTTTGCGACCAGCTTATTCGCGCCGCGATGTCGGTCCCGACGAACATCGTGGAGGGGAGCGCGCATGCGAGTCCGCGCGAGTTTGCGCGCTTCGTTCAGTACTCCCTCGCTTCGGTCTCGGAACTCGAGGGCCACATTCAGCTGGCGCGCGATCTTGAAATGATAACCCAGCACGACTTCACCAGGTTGCTCGCTCGCGTAGTGGATGTCCGCAAGATGCTGCACGGGCTTCTGAAAAAGCTCAGGGCAACGGGCAACGGGTAACGGGTAACGGGCAACGGGCAACGGGCAGCGGGCAACGGGTAGCGGGCAACGGGCAACGGGCAACGGGCAGCGGGCAGCGGCCAGCGGGCAGCGGGTAACGGGTAACGGGTAGCGGGATTCGCACCCGGATCGGCGAATACCCTCTATTATTAGCATGTGATTCACGTCCGCACTTTATGGTCTCTCTCTCGCAGCTCGTCGGTGCTCCTTGTGGCGACCGCCGTTCTGTTCATTGCCGCTTGCGGGCGAGAGCCGACGGATCCGTCGAAGTCCGACCTCACCGGAGTCTGGCGTTCCTTCGACCGCGACCTGTACATCTCCAACATCGAGATGACGCTGGCGCAGCCGTCTCCGGGGATCGTGATCGGCAAGTGGAGAGCCCAGGGTCGCACCGACAACGCCTGCACGCCCGGCCTGGTTTGTGCCGATTCGAGCATCGTGACCGGACGAAACGAAGTAAGTCAGGTCGTACTGGATCTGCTCGGCGCCGGTACCTTCGTGGGAGAGTTGGCGAAAGCCGATACGCTCAAGGGGATCATCCGGTCGCAGGGCACCAACTATCACGTGACATTCGGCAGGTAACTGTCTGCCGGCGACGCGCCGGTTTCTCGCTCATAAGGCCTCACTGAGATGAACAGAATGCGTTTGCTCCGTCCTCTCTGGATCGTAGGTGCCGTATTTCTCCTGTTCGGCGCGCTCCCCACCTTGGTCGGATTCATCACCGACTGGCTCTGGTTCCGCGAAATCGGATTTCAGCCGGTGTTCACGACCGAGCTCGTCACGAAGACGCTTCTCTTCGTCGGCGCCACCATTGTCGCATTTCTCTTCATCACGCTCAACGCGCGCTTTGCCACAAGGGGCCTGTCGAAGGCGCCAGTGCTGTGGCGTGTCAGCCCGGACTTGCCGCCGGTGGACATCGGCCGCTCTCTTTCGAAGCTCGTCGCGCCGATCGGCGGAGTCGTTGCGTTGCTCTTCGGCATGGCTGCCGCGGGCAGATGGATGGAGATTCTCCAGCTCAGCAATCGCTCGGCCTTTGGAGTCACCGATCCGGTGTTCGGCCGGGAGATCGGCTTCTACGTCTTCGTGCTGCCGGGTCTCGCGTCGCTGATCGGGATGCTGCGCGGACTGGTGATCTTCACCCTGGTTGCGTCGCTGGTGCTGCATCTCCTTCGAGGCCGCGTCACTCTTCCGCCGCAGCGGATCGGCCTGCAGTCGCCGGCCGACGGACATGTCGCCGGACTTCTCGTTGCGTTCCTGCTGCTGACCGCGGTGCAGATCTGGCTCGTGCGGATTCCGGAGCTCCTCTACTCAACGACTGGGCCTCTCGTAGGCGCAAGCTACACGGACCTGCACGCCAATCTGCCGGCCCTGCACATCATCGCTGGTACCGCGCTCGTCGGTGCCGCCCTCGTGATATACGGCGTGCTCCGTCGCAAGATCGTCTGGTTCACGTTCGTATCGTTCCTGGCGTACGTTGCGGTCTCGATCGTGGTGGGTGGTCTCTTTCCCTGGGGAATGCAGAGATTCATCGTCGACCCGACTGAGCTCACGCGCGAGGCGCCGCAGCTGAAGAGCCACATTCGTGCGACACGCACGGCGTGGGGCCTCGACAGCGTCGAGGAACGCACTCTCACGGGAGACGCGTCACTGTCGATCGCCGACATCCGCTCGAATACGTCCACCGTCGAGAACGTGCGCCTGTGGGACCGCGATCCGCTGCTCCAGACCTTCGGGCAACTCCAGGAGATCCGCACGTACTACGATTTCGTCTCGGTGGATGACGAGCGTTACGTGATCAACGGCCGGTATCGCCAGGTGCTGCTGGCACCGCGCGAGCTGAACGCGGCGAAGCTTCCGACGCGGACGTTCATCAACCAGCATCTCACGTTCACTCACGGCATGGGTCTGACGCTCGGCCCGGTGAACGAGGTGACGACGGAAGGTCTTCCGGTGCTGTTCGTCAAGGATCTGCCTCCCGTGTCTTCGGTCTCCCTCAAGGTGACGCGCCCGCAGATCTACTTCGGCGAGCTGACCAGCGATCACGTCTTCGTCAACACGAAGCAGAAAGAGTTCGACTATCCGTCGGGCGAGGAGTCCATTTACACGCGATATACGGGAACCGGCGGCGTCCGCGTCGGATCGTTCTTCAGGAGAGCGATGTTCGCGATGCGGTTCGGCGCGCTCAATATTCTCCTTTCGGGCGACATAGGGGCGGACAGCCGCGTTCTGTACAATCGGGAGATAAGTCGCCGGGCGCGCCTCGCTCTGCCGTTCCTGACGTTCGACCAGGATCCGTATATGGTCGTCGCCGCCAACGGCGAGCTGAAGTGGATGCTCGACGGCTACACCTCCACCGATCGCTATCCGTATTCGCAACGCCTGAGCGATGGCACCAGCTACATGCGCAACAGCATCAAGGTTGTGATCGACGCCTACAATGGATCGGTGGATGCGTACGTCATCGACCCCGCGGATCCGATCGCGCGAACGTATTCGAAGATCTTCCCCGGGCTGCTGAAGCCGGCCGGCGCGATGCCCGCGGACATTCGTGCGCACCTTCGCTATCCAACCGATCTGTTCAGGGTACAGTCGTCGCTGTACGCGACATATCACATGGATGCGCCGGAGACATTCTACCACCGGGAGGATCAGTGGCAGGTTCCGGCGATCGGCGACAAGGCGGACGGCGAGAACCGTTTCATGCGGCACAT
This sequence comes from Gemmatimonadaceae bacterium, assembly GCA_030647905.1. Taxonomy (NCBI): domain Bacteria; kingdom Pseudomonadati; phylum Gemmatimonadota; class Gemmatimonadia; order Gemmatimonadales; family Gemmatimonadaceae; species Gemmatimonadaceae bacterium. The sequence goes on from JAUSJA010000020.1 coordinate 12,486, forward strand.
CGTCATGAGGCTGCCCGAGGAAAAGCAGGCCGAGTTCATCTACATGGCGCCATTCACGCCGAAGGGGAAGGACAATCTGGCGTCGTGGATGATCGCCCGGAATGATGGAGCGAATTACGGCAAGCTGCGCGTGTACAGCTTCCCGAAGCAGAGTCTGGTGTACGGCCCGCGGCAGATCATGTCGCGCATTGCCCAGGACCCCGACATCTCGCGCGAGCTCACGCTATGGGACCAGCGCGGCTCCGAGGTGATTCGCGGCGAGCTTCTCGTAATTCCGATCGAGGAGGCGCTGATCTACGTGCAGCCGATATATCTCCGCGCCGAGGGCGGCCGAATCCCGGAGCTCAAGCGCGTGGTCGTCGCGTATAAGAACAGGGTGGTGATGCGCGAGACCCTCGAGGCAGGGCTTGCCACTCTCTTCGGCGGCGACGTACCGCGCGCCGAGGACAACGCGACGCCGCCGATGCCCGGCGACACGACGCGCGCCGCGCCGGCAACAATCGGAGCGCCTGCCGCACCGTCCAACTCCGCGCTGATCGCGGAGGCGAGGTCGCACTACGAGCGCGCAGTTGCCGCGCAGCGGTCCGGTGACTGGGCTCTCTACGGCAAGGAGATCCAGGCGCTCGGAGATATCCTGCAACGACTCAACACCGGGAGCCGCCGGTAGGGGCCGGCTCAGATCTTGAGGAAGATCTTCCGGCGATAAAGGAAAGCCAGGATCGCGAACCAGAACACGACCGTCGCGAACGCCATCGCCAGCGACGCGTTGCGGGCCTCCATGAACGGCGCGAAGACCTCGTTGTAGATCACGCTCTCCACCGGCGTCGGCTTGCCGTTGTACGGAACCTTCCAGAGCGTGTAGATGATCCGCGCCAGCACTCCCGACCCGACAAACGCTACGATCGGATTCATGCCGTAGATCGCCAGCGGCTTCGTCCACCAGCGAACGTTATGCTCGTCGGTGAGCCACATGATCGTAGCGAGCCCGGCGCAGCCCATTCCCGCGGTGAACAGGACGTAGGAGCTCGTCCAGATGTTCTTGTTGATAGGGAAAGACCAGTTCCACATCAGACCGGCCACCATCGCGAGGCAGCCCGCCGCGAACAATCCGGCGATGCGCTCGATCAGCGGGCGGGGTTGTCCGATCCATCGCCCGGCAATCACTCCGAGAATCGCCGTACCGATGGCGGGGATGGTCGAGAACGGACCCTCCGGATCGTACGTGACGCTTCCGCTCCAGATGTGATTCGGCGTCAGGATCGCGCGGTCGAGATATGCCGCCAGCGTCTCACTGGGAACGTTGAGCAGCAGCGCGCCGATGTCCTTCCCGGGGATCGGGATCAGGGTCATCGCGAACCAGTATCCATATAGTAGTGCCGCCACGATCACGACCTGCTGCTTCAGCGTCGTCCGGAGCGTCAGCAGAGCGGCGAAGACATAAACGAGGCCAATCCGCTGAAGCACACCCAGAAAGCGGACGTGCTCGGCCCTGAATACGATGCGGTCCCACAGCGACGGGTTCGCCATTCCCTCGATCGTCCCCCACTGATAGAACGGGAACGCCGCCATCAGGAATCCGAGCAGGAAGATGATCCCTCCGCGGCGGAGGATCTGTCGTAAGAGCTTGCCGTCGTCATCGCCGCGGGCCCGCCGGGCGGTGAGCGACAGGTGCGTCGTTATTCCGACGATGAAAAGAAAGAATGGGAAGATGAGATCCGTCGGCGTCCATCCGTTCCACGCGGCATGCTCGAGCGGCGGGTAGATGGCGCCCCAGGTGCCGGGATTGTTCACCAGCAGCATTCCGGCAACTGTGAGTCCGCGGAAGACATCGAGCGAGAGGAGTCTCTCGCGGTGGGTTGTGCTCATCTCTCGTGATCCTCCGGTCCTTCATAATCGCGCCGTGCGATGTAAGCGGCAAGTACGAGTGATTCCATCAGGAATGTCCAGTCAGGAATGTCCAGTCTTGACGGGGGGCGTCGTCTGCCTTAGCTATGGCGCAACTGTCTGAGGGCGTCCGCTTGGGAGAGCGCCCCCCGGCGCACAATTACATGAACTCGAGGTAGCTGATGTCCGCAAACCGGATGCGACTGCTGTCCGTAGTGGCTTTCATGTTTTTTGCGATGCCTGTCGCTGCACAGAACGGCAGCGTCACAGGACGGGTCACTGCCAGCGACGGCACTGCGATCGCGGGGGCCACTGTCCAGGCGATTTCCGGGCCTCGCGCTGTCGGCGCGGCCAAGACTGACGAGAGCGGGAGATACCGGATATCGAACGTTCCCGCCGGCACGTACACCGTGCGCGCCAGGATCTTCGGGTTCACTCCGATGTCACTTCAGGACATAACCGTCGGATCGGGAGGTTCGACAAGCGCTAATTTCTCGCTCGTCGAGGCGCCGAACCAGCTCGAGCAGGTGGTGACGACCGCGTCGCGCGCGCCGGAGAAGGTGATCGACGCGCCCGCTTCCATCTCCGTAATCACCGTTGCTGCGGTCGAAGAGAGGGCAACGGTCAACGTCGCCGATCACGTCGCCGCCAGTCCGGGTATCGACGTGGCGCGCGGCGGAATTATCCGGTCCAACATCGTCGCCCGCGGATTCAACAACATCTTCTCCGGCGCCCTGCTCACGCTTACTGACAACCGGTTCGCGTTCATGCCGTCGCTCCGAGTGAACATTCCCTACCTGTCGCCGACGACAAACGAGGACATCGAGCGCATCGAAGTCGTGCTCGGGCCAGGGGCGGCGCTTTATGGCCCCAACACCGCTGGCGGCGTCATGGCCCTCTTCACCAAGTCGCCGTTTACTTCACCGGGAACCACCGTCGCAGTGGACGGCGGCACCCAGAATCTCATTCGCGGCGCGTTCCGCACGGCATGGGCGCCGACTCCGAAGTTCGGATTCAAGGCGACCTACGATGTGTTCCATGCGAAGGAATGGGACTTCCTTCCCTCCGATACGGTCCTCGAGGGCAAGCCGCGCGACCGCAACGTGAACCGGCAGGGTGGTGAGATCAGAGCCGACTTCCGTCCGACGGCCGCTAGCGAGATCATCGCCAACTACGGCCGGAGCAAGGCCGGCAGCGCTGTCGAGCCCACCGGACTCGGTCCTGCCCAAATTAAGGACTGGGTCTACCAGACGTACCAGCTCCGCGGTCGCATCAATCAGCTGTTCGCCCAGGTGTTCCTCAACACCAGTGACGCCGGCGGGACGTTCCTGCTGAACGCCGTGAGGCCGACCACGAACTGTCCGAACACCGGCGATGCCGCCTGCATCATCGACAAGTCGTCACAGCTTGCGGCCCAGATTCAGGACGGCTTCGATTTAGGCACCCGCCAGCGCTTCCTCTTCGGTTACGACTACATCCACACGACGCCGAAAACGGAAGGCACCATCAACGGCCGCAACGAGGGCGACGACGACATCATCGAGAACGGTGGCTACATCCACTCCGTCACGGACATCACCGATCAGTTCCAGCTCACCACCGCGGCGCGCGTGGACAAGCATAGCCGCCTCAACGACGCAGTCTTCTCACCCCGCGTTGCGCTCGTCTTCAAACCCGTAGAAAATCAGAACTTCCGCCTCACGTACAACCGCGCGTTCTCGACCCCCAGCACGCTCAACCTTTTCCTCGACCTGCAGGCCAGTCGCATTCCACTCACCGGCACGCAGCTCTTCGGCGTCCGCGCGCTCGGCGTCCCGGCCACTGGCTTCACGTTCCGTCACGACTGCACCGGCGGAGTGAATGGATTGTGCATGCGCGTGCCGACTGCCTTCGGTGGCACACCCGCCACACCTATCCCGGCAAACGCTGCGCTTCTTTACAAGGCTGCCTTTGCAGCCGCGGGTTCCGGCCTGGTGGCGGCTGGCGTCCCGGCCAGCATCGTCAGCTATCTCGCCGCGCAGCAGCCAACGTCGGCTGAGGTCGGCACCAAGCTCCGCATCCTTCAGAGCAACGCGACGTTCATTGACGTTCTGCCGACCGATCTCCGTGACGTTGCCCAGCTCAAGCCTGAGATTCACAACACGTTCGAAGGCGGCTACAAGGGCATCTTCTCGAACCGGCTGCAGCTCTCGGTTGACGTATGGAAGGAAAACCGGAAGAACTTCGTCGGTCCGCTCACCATCGAGACGCCCAACGTCTTTCTCGATGCAGCTACGCTCGGCGGCTTCATCGCGGGCAAGCTGGCGGCAATCGGACTTCCCGCCGCAACCATCGGCGCCCTCGCTCCGACCATCGCCGGCGGACTTGGCGGCGTCTCAGGTGGCAAGGGGGCGGCGGTCGGCGTTCCTCTCGGTGTCGTCAACTTCAACGAATCGCTGTCGTCCGGATCGGATGTCATCGTCACCTATCGCAACTTCGGTAACCTCGACCTGTGGGGAAGCGACTTCGGCGCCGAGCTGCTTCTCGACTATGGCTTCTCGATGGCCGGCACCTACTCGTACGTGAACAAGAACCTCTTCCCGAAGTCCGAGGTGGGCGGACTTCAGGACATCTCGCTCAACGCGCCGGCCAACAAGCATTCCTTCACGGTTCGCTATCGCGATGAAGCCAGTGGATGGAACGCCGAAATCCGCGAGAGGCACGTCGATGGATTCCAGGCTATCTCGTACATCTCCGGAACTGTCAAGCCGTACACGCTGCTCGACGCCGGATTCTCATTCCGTCCGTCGGGGCTCAACGGCGTGCTCTTCTCCATCAACGGCACCAACCTGCTCGACAAACGGCACCAGGAATTCGCGCAGGGTGGCCTGATCGGAAGACTGATCATCAGCAGACTGCAGATCACTTTCTAGTTCGGGTTTCCAACGGCTTGAACGGAGCGGTGCGCCTCATGGCGTGCCGCTCCGTTCTGTCTTCCGGACCTACATTATCCGCATGAACATTCTTCTCGATCCCACGGCGCGTCCGGTGATCGGACACCGCGGAAATCGCGCTCACGCTCCCGAGAACACCGTCGAGTCGTTCGCGCAGGCAGTGGCGCTGGGCGCCGACGCGATCGAATTCGACGTGCGCCTGAGCGCGGACGGGATTCCCGTCGTTCACCACGACCCGACGGTCATGCGCACGACCGATGGCTCGGGAGAGACCGCGCGAATGACCTTCGAGCAGCTGCGACGGCTCGACGCGGGCGCGAATTTCACGCGGGACGGAGGCAGGACATATCCTTACCGCGGCAAAGGCCACCATATTCCTTCGCTCGACGAGGTCATCGAGGCATTCCCAGCCACGCCGCTCCTCATCGAGATCAAGGATCCGCTGGCGCCAACCGCCGTGCGAAAAGCTCTTGAGTCACACAAGGCCGAAGAGCGCGCACTGGTGGATGCATTCGACTCGCGATCAGTGAAGGTGTTCGCGGGCTCGCGGATCGCCGTCGGCGCGGTGCGCGACGAGGTCGCGCGGCTCATGTTCGAGATTCTCTTCGGCCGGCCGATCACTCCGATCGGATATCGCGCGCTTTGCGTCCCGTTATCGTATCATGGACTTCCGCTTCCGGTCAGGCGCTTCGCGAGGATCGCCCCGGCGCACGGCTGCCGCGTGCATGTGTGGACCGTCAATGATCCCGCCGTCGCGCGCGGCCTTTGGGAAAGCGGGGTCAACGGAATCATCAGCGACGACCCGGCAGTGATGCTGAAGCTGAGGGCGACGCTGCCGCCTGCGGCGATGTAGCCGTTACCGCGCTCGGGGCTTTGCCGCTTCTTGCGCGCTCGGCGCCCCGAGAGCGCTCGTTGCGACCGTCTCCGGCTCGACGCGCTTTCCGTCCCGCCTGACGACGTAGGCTTCCATCGCGAAGTACTCCGGGAGCCCGAGCCGGTCAACGACTGCGGCGGTGTTCTTGTTTCTCTCTTCGACGCGCTGCCAGAACTCTCGCTCATCCTGGCCGGGGAAAGGAGCACGGTCCTTCTGGCTCTGGTGCTTGAAGATCGCCAGGATCTTGTACCGCAGCTCGTCCTCCGAGAGCGGGACGAGGACGTCGGCTTCCTTCACGCCCCACTCCTGCCACGCGCCGCGATAATACCAGATATCGGGCGCTTCTCCCGAATACTGCGCCAGCGCCTCTTTCACGGTTTCGAGACACATTCTGTGCGTGCCGTGCGGATCGGACAGATCTCCCGCCACGAAGATGAGCGACGGGCGATGCTCCTCGAGCAGCTCGAGCGTGATCCTCACGTCCTCCGGGCCGATCGGATCCTTGCGCGTCTTGCCCGTCTGGTAGAACGGAAGATTGAGGAACCGCGCCTGGTCGCGGTTCATTCCGAACGTCTCGATGCCGGAGACGGCCTCTGCCTCGCGTATCCCGCGCTTGATCGTCAGTACGTCGGGAATGTCCACCTGCCCCGGGAGCTTGGTGTCGAGAAAGCTCTCCACTTTTTCGACGAGCGTGCGCATCGTCGCGTCCGCCATCGAGAAATCGCGGTCGAAGCGGCGCAGAAAATCCACGTACCGCCGCACCTCGTGATCGAACACCGCGATGTTCCCCGAGGTCTGGTACGCCACGATGATCCTGTTGCGATTCTGATGGAGCTTGTTGAGCATGCCACCCATCGAGATCACGTCGTCGTCGGGGTGTGGCGAGAAGACAATGATGTTCCTGTCCGATGGAAGCTTGCTCCGTCCGCGTACCTTCGAGATTAGCGCGTTGAAAACCTCTCCATTGAGCGGGCCGGCCTCCTGATACCGCGCCAGGAGCGAGCTCAGGTGGTGCTCGCGATAATCCAGACTGTCCAGCTTGAGGATGGACTTGTGCGTCTCGCCGCTCAGCCAGATCACCGCGGCCATCTCCAGATCGCGCGTCCATTCCACCTCGCCCACGATCCACGGCGTACGGATCCGGGTGAGGTCGGCGGCGGCCGCGTGGTCCACGTAGAACACGGCATTCGTGTGAAGCTGCAGATACGTCGCGGCAACATCAGGGACGGGCTCGCCTTCCACGGCGCGGCAAATGATCGCCGCCTTGTGCTCTCCAGTGGCCATCAGCGCGACTTCGCGCGCCTCCATAATGGTCGCGACGCCCATCGTGATCGCTTCCGTGGGAACGTTGTCCTCGCCGAAGAAATCGGCTGCCGCATCACGGCGCGTTATCGTGTCGAGCGCGATCATCCTCGTGCGCGAGTCTATTCCCGAACCCGGCTCGTTGAATCCGATATGACCCGTCTTTCCGATGCCGAGTATCTGGAGATCGATTCCGCCGGCCTTCCTGATCGCCTTCTCGTAAATCTCCGTCTCGGCCATCAGATGCTCGCGCGGAACCGCGCCGTTCGGGATATGAACGTTCTCCGGCTTGATGTTGATGTACTCGAACAGGTTCTCCCACATGTAGCGGTAGTAGCTCTGGATGCTGTCCGGACGCATCGGGTAGTACTCGTCGAGATTGAACGTCACGACGTCGGAGAAGTCGAGACCTTCGTCGCGATGCATCCTGATGAGCTCGCGGTAGACGGCGATCGGCGTGCTGCCTGTCGCCAGCCCCAGCACCGGCTGCTTTCCGGCCGCCCGACGCTCGGCGATCACTGTGGAAATGCGCTTCGCCACGAGCGCCGCGATCTCGTCGTATTCGGCGATGATGACCTTCACGCGCTCGCGCACCTGTGCGTTCATCTGCCAGCCTCCCAGTTGACGAGTGGCGCGTCCATGATCGCCTTCTGCGCGGCGTCCGCCACCGCGCGCCTGAGCGGAACGTGTCGCTGGTTATCGCGGTGGGGATTCACGCGATTGGTGAGAAGAATGACGAACAATCCTCTCTCCGGATCAATCCAGAGAGACGTACCGGTGAATCCCGTGTGGCCGAAGCCGCGCGCCGAGAAATAGCTGCCCGAGCTCGACCCTTTCGACGGCGTGTCCCAGCCGAGTGCGCGGCTCGACGTGCCGGACTGCGGTGCGGTCCACCTCGCCAGCGTCGCCGCCTTCACGATTCGCACACCGTTGTATTCGCCTCCGTTCAGCAGCATCTGCGTGAACACGGTGAGATCTCTCACCGACGAGAAAAGGCCCGCGTGTCCCGATACACCGCCCATCGCCCATGCGTTCTCATCGTGCACCTTCGCGCGCACGAGACCGCCGCGCGCCGAGTCTATCTCAGTGGGCGCAATCCGATTGAAGAACGTCGCACTGTCAGGAGTGAACATCGTGCTGGTCATCCCGAGCGGCGTGAACACCTTGTCGGCGACGAAGCGGTCCAGAGTCTGTCCCGTGATGCGCTCGATCACAAGCTGCATGAGAATCATGTCCCAGTCGCTGTACACGGTCGCGGTACCCGGCGCCGACTTGAGCGGCCGCGCGTTTATCTGAGCGAGATACTGGTCGCGTCCCTTGAACTCCCTGTAAAGGGCGGCGAATGCCTCGAGCCCGCCGCGGTGCGTCACGATCATGCGAACGGTGATCGCCGCCTTGTCGGGCGCGTTGAACTCCGGGAGATAGCTCGCCACGGTGCGGTCGAGATCCAGCAGGCCCTGTTCCTCCAGGATCATCGAAGCCGTCGTGGTCGCGATCACCTTGGTGAGCGACGCCATGTCGTACATCGAGTTCTCGTCCACCACCGGCGAAGCCTGCGCGGTGTCGAGCCGGCCGTAGCCCTTCATGTGAACGATCCGCCCGTACCTGCCAACGGCAAGCGACGCCCCGGGCGCGGCGTGTTCGGCGAGCGCGACCGTCATTATTGAATCGAGGCTGGCGTTGAGATCGCCGCGCATTCCCGCATCGGCGGGGTCAGCACGCACGAGTGTGGACACGGTTTCCATCCGGGCCGGAACCGGCGCGAGAGTGGGTTTCGGCGCGCACCCGGAGAGTGTGGCGGCCGCTGCAGCTCCAAGAAAAAATCGTGATCTCATTTCGATGTCGGTGTGACAGGGGAGCGGTCGAGGCCTGCCCCGCTTTGGAACCAGGGCGGAATCGAGATCGGAAGCCGCCCGCTGATGCCGATCTCGCCGAGCAGGGCCGCTACGGCGGCCCGCTGAGAGACGGGAGCTCCTCCCCATGCCAGCAGGTACGCAGGCACTGAAGGATAGGCGCTCACCAGGTAAGGGCTGCCGAACGAGACGGCAACGACATTCTTCTTCGCCGTGGCGAGCTGCTCGATGAGCGCCGGGAATCCTCCCTCGGCTCCGATCGAGCCCCTGCCGGCTCTCGGGAAAACGTAGGCGGAGGCCACGATCACATCCGCCGAATCCGCCCGTGCGCGCAGCGCGTCGAACTCGGCGGGGGTTGTGCGGCCGTCCACACCGACGACCGCCACGGAGAATCCGCCGCGGCGCAGCTCCTGGTTGAACACACGCCCGGCGACGATATCCGATGCGTCTGCGTACGTGATGGAAAGCAGTCGCTTCCCGGCCCGCGGCAGCGGAACGAGCGATCTCTCGTCCCGTGCCAGCGTGATGGATTTCTCGGCGACCTCAGTCGCCACCGCGGACTTCGCGGGCACGTTCACTATGGTGTCAATGGCATCGAGATTCACCAGGCGGCCAGCGCGCAGACCGGCCTGCGCCTTTACGCGCAACAGACGCCTCACCGACACATCTATACGCGATTGCGTCAGGCGTCCCGACTGGATCGCCGACATCACGACGTCAATCGCCTCACGAATGTTGCGCGGCATGAGCAGAATGTCGGCGCCGGCCTGAAGCGCGAGCACCAGCGGCTCGGTCGCGCCGTACCGGTTTGCGACGCCTCCCATCGTCATCGCGTCGGTGACGAGAAGACCGCTGAAACCCATCTCCTTCCGTAGCACGTCGGTCATGAAGTATGGGGACAGTGTGGCGGGGGGCGCGCTGTCGCCGAGTATGCCGGTGACGGCGATGTGCGCCGTCATGATCGCGTCTATCCCCGTGGTCACGGCGGACCGGAAGGGAGGCAGGTCCACCGCGTCCAGACGCGCGCGGTCGGCGCGAATCGTGGGAAGATTCAAATGCGAATCGATATCCGTGTCGCCGTGTCCCGGAAAGTGCTTACCCGTCGTCATCAGACCCTCGTCCCTCGCGCCGCGGATGTATGCGTCAGCAAGCCGGGAAACGAGCTTCGGATCCTCTCCGAACGATCTCGTGTTGATGATCGGATTCAGCGGATTGGCGTTCACGTCGAGCACGGGCCCGAACGTCATGTGTACGCCGACCGCGCGCGCTTCGGCGCCAAGCACCTCTCCAAGCCGGTACGCCAGCTCCTCCGATCGCGTCGCGCCGAGCGCCATGACGGGCGGGAAGACAGTGCCTCCGCCCTGCGGCAGCAGAGAGGGCAAGGCGTACGATCCGCCGAGCCGCATCCCGGTGCCGTTCTCCATGTCGGACGTGACGAGAAGCGGGACCGCGGCGAGCCGCTGCATGTGGTTCAGCTTGGCTGCGTAGCTGTGCGGTAGTCCAATCGAGAGGACGAGTCCGCCGACCTTGTCGTCCTGGACCCATCCGCGAACCTGCTCGTACTCGGGTGATCCGACGGCCGAGTACTCGCCCGGGACCCACGGCATCACGAGCTGCGCGACTCGCTCCCTTGGCGAAAGCGAGAGGAGTGTCGCCTCGACCCACGCCGAATCCTGTTGAGAAAGCGGCGTCGTCGCGCCGGGATGTGCTGTTCCGATGATTCGGTCGGAAGCCGCGTCGTGCCGGGTTGGCGGTGCAACCACTGGTGCACAGGCGCCGAGAACGAGAAGCAAGGCGAGGGGATGACGGCCCATCATTACTGAATGACCTTTGTGTGGATGTCGCTGTTTCCTGCTGCGGCTGGGCGATCAGGTGAGTGGGCCAACGTACGGCGCGCGGAAATGAGTGTCAATGAAGCGACACGAGGCGGCGTAGATTGTAGCGATTGTAGCCATCGTCTTGACTGCGTTACCGGATAGTGGCAAACTAGGCGCGCCAAGGAATCCTACCTTCCGCTACCGCTCTTCAGGAGGACGGTAATGCCCAGTATTGTAAGCGTTCCCAAAATACTCGCTCGCCTCATCGCGCTTTCGGCGATGCTGGCAGTTCCATTGGGGGCTGCCGCCGCGCAGGGAGTCATACGCGGCCGCGTGACAGATGCGAGCAATCAGCGGCCGATTGCCGACGCGCAAGTCGCGATCACCGGCACTACGTCGGGCGCGGTCACGAATCAGAACGGCGACTATGTCATAGCGAATGTGCCCTCCGGACAGCGTCAGGTCGTGGTCCGGAAGATCGGCTTCGCCCGCCAGACGCGAACGGTCAACGTCGGCGCCGATGCGGGCGCCCGCGCCGATTTCGCCCTCTCTCAATCCGCGACGCAGCTCGAACAGGTAGTCGTCACTGGCACTGGCGGCTCGGCTGAGCGGAAGACTCTCGGAAACTCGATCACGGTACTTGATGTCGCGGGGCTGACCGAGAAGACGTCCATTCTCAACGTGACGGAAGTGCTTCAGTCGAAGACTCCGGGCGTGACGATTCTTCCCGGCTCCGGCGCTGCCGGAACCGCTGGCGAAATACGCATCCGCGGAGCCAGCTCGCTCAGCGGCTACAGGCCGGTGGTCTTCATAGACGGAATCCGTTACAACATTGATGACCTTGGCGGCTTCAGCGCGACGGGCGGCGGAACCGCCGGACTCGCGCAGTCAACGCAGGTGACGTCGGCGCTCAACAGTCTCGATCCCAACGACATCGAGTCCATCGAAGTGATCAAGGGGCCCGCGGCAGCGACACTTTACGGAGCCGAGGCGGCCAACGGCGTCATTCAGATCATCACCAAGAAGGGAAGTCGCGGGCAGCAGGAGATGCGCTGGTCTGTCAAAGCGGAGCGTGGCACCAACGAGTACACGCTTCTCCCCGGGGACAACTACACGACATGTGACGCCACGAAGAAGGCGGCCCGCGTCTCGGCGTCCGATACTACGCTCGTCTGGCCCGGCTGCCAGACCGTCGCGCTCAATGCCGTGATCTCCGGCAATCCGATGAGGGATGATTCCCGCGCGCTTCGCGTCGGCGACCTGTCGCGCCTCGGGCTCAGCCTTCGCGGCGGCGGCGACAAGTATTCCTACTACGTCTCGGGAGACCGGGATACGGAGCAGGGAGTCTTTTACAACAGCGACAACAACCGCACGTCCATCCGGTCGAACTTCGGCTTCAGCCCGAACGACAAGTCCAACATCGCCATTAACATGAACTGGCAGAGCGGCCGCATCCGGCTGCCGATCCAGGATGAGTCGGCAAACGGCCTTCTGCTCAGCGCCCGGCGCGGGTTCCCGGGGCGCATTTCGCTCCTCGGGGCGGGCAATGAAGGATGGCGCACGATCTCGCCGACGGCCGCGAACAAGTATCAGAACTACACCAGCACGGACCGCTACACCCTCGGCGGGACGTTCAGCTACAACCCGGTCACCTGGTGGCAGAACAGGCTGACGGCCGGCTTCGACAACAGCGTCGTGCAGGCGCAGCTCCTGTTCCTGCCAGGCGTCATTGATGTCTCCCAGGATGCTGACGCCGCCTCCGGCGCCAATCTCCGCAGAACTCCGACGCGCCGGGTTGTGACGCTGGATTATGCCGGGACCATGAACTGGAACATGAGGAGCAGCCTTCTCTCGACGACGACCTTCGGCTCGCAGGTAGTGGCCGACAAGAGCACGTCGCTCAGCGCCACCGGAATCGGAATCGGCGCGCCCGACGTCACGCTCGTCAATCTTCTTCAGCGGAGTACCGGCGCCGAGGGGTTCAGTGAGAACAACTCGGTCGGGTACTACGTGCAGGAGCAGCTAGGCTGGAACGACCGGCTCTTTCTCACCGGCGCCGTTCGCGCCGACGATCATTCCTCGTTCGGCACGAATTTCGATCTCATCGTCTATCCGAAGGTTTCGCTGTCGTACGTGATCTCCGACGAGCCGGCGGCGAAGAACTTCCTCAACTCCGCGCAGATCAGCTCGCTCAAGCTGCGCACCGCGTGGGGGCAAGCGGGCCGCGCACCTTCCGCGTACTCTGCCCCGCAGACCTATACGGTGGATCGCGTGACGCTCGGCACGACCACGGCGTCGGCGATTCGCACCGCCGCCTTTGGAAACCCGGACCTGAAGCCGGAGAAGGGTGAGGAGCTCGAGCTCGGCTTCGACATGGGCCTGTTCACCGACAGGATGAACGTGGACTTCACGTACTACAACAAGACGACGAAGGACATGCTGCAGTCCATCTCGGTGCCGGCTTCCACGGGCTTCATCAGCTCGCAGTTGACGAACCTCGGCGAGGTGAACAACCGTGGCATCGAGGTGGCCCTGACCGGCACACCGATCCAGCGGAACAACTTCTCGTGGCAGACGCAGCTCAACTACTCGACGAATCGCAACGAGCTGGTGACGTTCGGGGTCAAGGACAAGATTCTCGATACGCCGAGCGGTCAGGCGTACGGATCCGTTCAGCAGCACCGGGCGGGATATCCGCTCGGCGGCTATTGGGTGGCGCGTGTTCTTCGCGCTGCCGACGGATCGGCGATCCTGACGACCGCGGGAGCGGCGACCTTCGACACGGCCAGAGTTTACCTCGGACCGTCCACACCGACGCGCGAGATCGGGTTCTCCAACACCATCACGCTGTTCCGGAACCTGCGACTGTACGCGCTGCTCGACCACAAGGGCGGCCATTACATCTTCAATCTGCAGGAGCGCAACCGCTGCCAGGCGAGCGACAACTGCACGCGCAACAACGATCCTCGCGCGCGGTTCCCGCAGACGGCGGCAGATACGATCCTCTTCAAGGAGATCGCGGTTTACAAGAACTCATCCGTCTCGCCGGAGTGGATCCAGAAGGCGGATTTCACTAAGCTGCGCGAGCTGTCTCTCACCTACGACCTACCTGAAACGCTGATGCGGCGTTTCGGAGGCAGGGGCGCCAGCATCACAGTATCCGGGCGAAACCTGAAGCTCTGGAGCGATTATGAAGGAGCTGACCCGGAGGTCAACACGTACGGCGGACGCAACTTCGTGCGTGTGGACGCCTATGCAGCGCCTGTGCCCCGCCGCCTGTCGGCCACATTCACCGTCCAGTACTGATGCGGAGAGACCACATCATGACCAATAAGAGCAGATCGAATAGCCGGTGGGCCGGTCTCGTCAGGATCGGAGCCCTGGCCCTCGCCGTCGCGAGCGCGTCGGCATGTAACGACTTCCTGACCGCCTCGAATCCCGGCGCGGTCGAGGAGCCGGACGTCACCGACGTGGCGTATATCGGGCTGATAGCCAACGGTCCGATCTACGGATTCCAGGACGCGAACGACGACCTCACCTACTGGAATGGCCAGCTGACCGACGAGCTCGTGAACAGAGGCAACAACAATCCTTTCGTTGAGGAAGGCCAGATAGATCGTCGCGAGCTCTACTCGGACATGAGCTACATCAACGCGTTCCTCTATGCGCCGATGCAGCGTGCCCGATTCCTTGGCGATGATGGGACGGCGCGTCTCAAGACGCTCCTCGCCGACTCGGCGTCCAGCGATCTCCGGGTGGCGAGAGCCCTCGCCTTCGCCGGCTACAGCTACACCGTTCTCGGCGAGACGTTCTGCGTGACACCGATTGACCTCGGCGTTCCGAAGACCACCGAGGAAATGATGACCGACGCGATCGCGCGCTTTCAGGAGGCAGTAACCGTGGCAAACGCGGCGAAAGCTAAGGCCCAGTCGCGCACGCCCGTCAACACCGCAACGGTGCTCGGGGCGGATTCGGTTCGCACCTTCGCCCTGGTCGGTGCGGCGCGCGCTGCGCTGAACAGAAACGACAAGACAGCCGCGGCCAATTTCGCCGGTCAGGTTCCCGCGAGTTTCATTTACTTGCTCTACTACTCGGATAACACGACCGCGCAGAACAACCGCACGTACAATCGTCTAACGGTCGGCAGCAATGCGTGGCTCAACTTCACGCCATTCGCGGCGATGACGACCGATCCGCGCGTACCGCGAATTACCGGAACGACGACGAGAGCGGGCACACCGCTCGCGTCGTCGGCGTACAGCACGTTCAACAACTCGGTTGTGGGCGCCAATTTCGCGGCGGTCATGTCGTTCCGGATCGCATCCGGGCTCGAGACGAGGTATATCATCGCCGAGACCCAGGGACCGACGGCGGCCACACTGGTATTCGTGAACGAACGGCGCGCCGCCGGCAATCAGGCGGCGGTCAGCCTCTCCGGAGACGCGCTGATGGCCGAGCTGCGCGATCAGCGGAGCCGTGATTTCTATCTCGACGGCCATCGCCTCGGTGATCTGCGCCGGTACAAGAAGTACTACAACGTGGATCTCTTCCCGAAGGGACCGTATCCCGGCAGCACGTCCGGTCAGATCTACGACGAGACGATCACCTGCTGGCCGCTTCCAACCAACGAGATCAACGGGAACCCCAACATCCCGAAGGGCTGATACGGGCCATGATCTCAGCAGAGCCCCCGGCGCCCGCCGGGGGCTCTGTCACATCCGGGCCCTGACGATGACACGGGCGGGAATTCGGGTTGCCTGCTTACATTATGTTCGATACCGTTGGGATCGGTCCGGGCGCGGCCAGGGGTACGATCCTTCCCCGGTGTTCCGTGTACTAACACCGCACCACTGGTACGCCCAGCTCCATATCACGCAAGGAGTAGTCTCCGAATGCGAAAGTCCGGAATCCTGTTTGCCCTGCTCCTTGGCGTTGCCTGCAAAGGGTCGGAGCCTGTCTCTCCGCCTGTCACGACTACCGTGATGGTGACCTCGACACCGTCGCAGATCACGGTGAACGAGACTGCGCAGGCGAGCGCCATCGTGAAGGATCAGAACGGCAACGCGCTCACCGGAAAGTCCATCACATGGACCAGCCTCAATCAGGCGGTGGCGACGGTCAGCTCCACGGGCGTCATCAAGGGAGTCGCGGCCGGCTCGGCAACAATCCAGGGTTCGGTTGACGGCGTGACTGGCAGTGCGACCGTGGTGGTAGTGGCTCCCGTGGCATCGTGCACCGCCGGTCCCACTACGGTGGACCTCGCGGTGGGGGAGGTGCGCGTCCTCAGCGCCAGCGCCACTGGGGGATGCGTGAAGATCGCGACGACCGGGGGAAGTTCCCAGTACGTAGTAATCGCCGCCAACGCCAATTCGACTCCGGACGATCTCAGCACATACACAATCAAGTCGGACGAGGGAGAAACCGTCCCCAACACGAATCTTCTCGCCAACCCGTACCGGGTGGCCGCGCAATTGGCGCTCGCACCGTCCGATGGGCCGGGCTCGCTACAGATCGCGTATGAGAGCCGGCTCAGGCAGACCGAGCGCCGCGAGCTCCGCATTGTTGCGGGGCAGCGCGCGTACGGGGCGCGAAGCCTGGACAGGTCTCTCCGGATGTCGGTGAATGCGGCCATTTCCGCGGTCGGCGACACGACTCGCTTCAAGGTGCCCAAGTCGTGCAGGGACTTCAAGACGATCACGGCGACGGTGAAGTACGTCAGTAACCGCGCAATTCTCTACACCGACAGCGCCGCGCCTGACGGCGGCTTCACCGACACCGACTTCAAGGAGATCGGCACCGAGTTCGACAACCTGATTTATCCGACCGACGTGGACTACTTTGGAACGCCGAGCGACCTGGATGGCAATTCACGGGTGATCATCCTCTACACGCCCGAAGTGAACAAGCTGACGCCTCCCAATAACCCGGGCGGGTTCGTCGGCGGATTCTTCTTCGCCGGCGACCTCTTCCCGTCCACCGGCGACGGAAGCTGCCTGCAGAGCAACGTTGCCGAGATCTTCTACGTTCTCGCGCCTGATCCCGGCGGAACGATCAACGGCAACATCCGCACGACCGCGGCGGTCCGTCAGGGAACGCGCGGCACCATCGCCCACGAGTTCCAGCACATGATCAACGCATCGGAGAGAATCCAAAGCCCGATCGAGCAGGAACTCGAGGACACGTGGTTGGACGAGGCATTGTCTCACTTCGCGGAAGATCTGAACGGCCGCAAGCTCAAGAACTTCGGCGAGGCGAACAACCTCACTTTTGCGCAGCTGTCCTCGAACAATAACGATTACTACGCGTTCTTCTTCCAGAATTTCGCGCGGTTCCAGAGGTATCTGCAGAATCCGGGACCGAATGCGCCGACAAGCTCGTTCTCCGACAGCTCCCTCGCCGATCGCGGTGCGGCGTGGGCGCTGCTGCGGTACACCGCCGACCATTACGCGCCGGGCGGGGACATCAAGGCGTTCACCAGGGCGCTGGCTGGCGGGCCGAACATCGGCGTCAACAACCTGGTGACGCGCGCGGGTGGCGTTTCATTCGACTCCCTGATCGCCGGGTGGATGGTGGCAAACTATTCCGATGACGCCGGAGTCGCGGGACTTGCGACGAAGTACAGCTACAAGACGTACGACATGCGGAGCAATGTCGCGGCCATCACGTCGAGCCGGACGTACCCGCTGGTGGTCAACGACATCTACGGCTCGGGCTATATATCAACGGACCTCCAGGCACGTTCCGCTTCGGGGAACTACTTTCGGTTCACCCGAGTCCCGGCCGGGCCGGCGCGAAGCATAAGGTTCCTCAATACTGACGGGACTACGGCGGCGAGCTTCACGGGCGCGACGCTCTACATCCTGAGGACGCAGTAGAGAGGCGCGCCTGCATTCCGGCGCATCATCACTGCTGCCTGATGATGCTGATCTGACCGCGCGGCGTGACCTGCATCCGCGGCTGGATTACCTGCTCCCACGAACCCGACGTGTCCACATTCAGCTGTCCGAGCGCGCGGGCGGCAGACAGGCCGGGGATGAAGTACGGGTCGGCCGCCGCCGGATTCACGTTGTAGCCGATGTCGGCGAGCGACTGAATTGTGATGGTGCTGAGCGGGTTGAGGATTCCGGTGAAGCCCGGCGTCGGACTTGTCACGAACCCTGTCATCAGCTCCGTCGCGAACACCGACTCTCGCCAGTGGCCGTCCGCAGTCCCCGGGCAGTTGGTGCAATTCTCGACCGGCACGCTCCCTGGGCATACGGGAGATCCGCCGAGCGTGACGCATGCGCCGATGCCCATCGCCCCCGTGAAGCGCGACGATGTCGTCCCCGCTCCGGCGAGAACTCCGTAGAAGCTCCACAGTGTACCCACTCCGACGACATGAAGCATCTCGTGCTGGATGACATCGGTGAGATTGCCGCGCGCGATCAGCGTCTCGATGTCGTCGCTGTCGAATTTCATGACGCCGATTACAGTCTGCCGGTTGGCCGGGTCGTTCGGGCCGCGAATGAAGCATGGACCCGCAAACGCGAGAATCTTCAAGGCACCATCAATCGGGCCGACCGAAGCAAAGATGACGACATCGTCCACGGGATCAATGAACGCCGTCGGCAGGCCTGTCGTTCCACAGCCCGCCTCCAGATTCACCGGGGTGGCCGGAGCCGCGATGTCGCCCACGTCGCCGATGACGGCGCCGCGAATGCGAGCCGATGCCGCAGTGAACATTCCCGCTGTCACCGGTGGCAACGGCGGACCGAAGAAGCGCAGATCCATGTCGTAGCCGGTCGCCACGGCCGCGGGCACGATCGCCGCGAATCCGCCTGTCGTCGAGGCGCGCAGCGATTGCGGCACAGCGCTCTTGCCGAGCTGCCACGCCGGCGACACCGCATTGCCCGATGCATCCGTGGAAACGGGTGCATTCGATACAGTGCCATCGCCATCGAGAACCGTGAATGTCACCGGAACTCCGGGGACACCGTTCAAGAACTGGTCCCGCACCTGCACGGTCGGCGCAACCGGCAGCGTGGTTCCCGCGAGCGCCGTTTGACTGGCTCCGCCGACCACTGCGACGGAAGCTGGCGGTCCCGGTTTCCCGTTCACGGTGATCACGAGTGGTGGCAAGCTGCCGACCGTAACGGTCACGCTGTTGAGTCCCGCCGCGGTGCCGAGCTTCCAGGTTCCGACTGGAGTCGGTCCTCCCTTCGTCGCGGTCGGGGCATCGGTGAGAATTCCGCCGCCGGCCGTGACGGCGACTGTCACCTTCACGCCGCCGAGCGCGCTCCCGCCAGCGTCTTTCACCTCGAACGTTGGCGCAACCGCCAGGACTGCGCCGGCGGTACCATCCGGCGCGACCACCTGGTCAGCGGCCACGGACGCCGGCTTCGGCGGTGAAGTGGAATCCCCGCATCCACCGATCGCTGCGGCCAGAACGAGTAGAACGACCGGTCCGGCAAGGTGCGGGGAGCGCGTCATCGACTGCCTCATCGAAGGAATTGTCCGGGCGGGAGCGTCCAGTATAGAGCCGCCCGTCGCTTCCGCAATACTTCAGATGTCGCGCAGTGCCGACATTGGCGTCTCCTTGAACACGTCTCTCCCCGCCAGCAGGCCGATGGTAATCGTCAGGCCGAGCATCGCCGCGGCGATCACCAGCGCCGGCAGGATCGCCGGAGTGAATGACGCATTGAACACATAGTGGGTGAGAGCCCAACCGCCGCCGATCGCCAGCAGCATTCCTGTCATGCTCCCGAGCAGGCCGAGGAGAGCGTACTCCGCGAGGAGAATTCGCGTGATCTGCCCGCGAGTCGCGCCCAGCGTCTTGAGCAGCACACCCTCACGAATACGATCGCGCCGCGTCGCCGCGACCGCGCTGAACAGCACGGGGATGCCCATCGCCAGACTGAACAGCGCCATGAAACGGATCGCCGTGGACACCTTGTTCACGATGCGCGCGACGGTCTCCTTGATGAGCGTCAGATCCACACTCGACACGTTCGGATATCTCGTTACTATGTCGCGCTGAAGTCCCGCGACTGTGGCCGCGCCGGGAACGCTCGCGAGGAGCACGAACTGCTTCGGAGCGGTGCGCAGCGCTGGCGACGCGAATACGGCGAAGAAATTGGGCTCGAACCGGGCCCAGGTCACTTCTCGAAAGCTGGTAACCCGCGCGGGGATCTCCACGCCCTGCACGTTCCACGTCACGATGTCGCCGAGCTTGATCCTGAGCTCTTCGGCGACGTCCTTCTCGAGCGACATCTCGGTCGTGTCGCTCGCGCCCTTCAACGCCGCCGCGCTGAACCATTTGCCGTCCACGACCTTTTCGCCCGACGTGACAGTGTCGCGGAACGTCGAGCGATACTCCCGCCGCAGCGCCCACCCCGGACGCCCCGACGGTCCCCGACGGCCCGCGCGCTGGCGCGCCGATTCCGCTGCATCCACCGAGTCGGACGCGGCGCCGCCCCTCGCGCGTGCAGCAGAGTCCGCCGTCCTGCGCTCGCGAGATTCG
Organism: Gemmatimonadaceae bacterium; assembly: GCA_030647905.1. NCBI lineage: Bacteria > Pseudomonadati > Gemmatimonadota > Gemmatimonadia > Gemmatimonadales > Gemmatimonadaceae > Gemmatimonadaceae bacterium. Next base: position 32,648 of record JAUSJA010000020.1, read on the forward strand.
GTCACGATCTGATCCACAGTGCGGTCGTTGATCTTTGCGATTCGCATCGTCACCACGGGCGCCGTCTGAAGCAGTCGTCCGCGTGACCGCACAAGCGAGTCCACGCCCGCGGCCTGATCTTCCTGGATGTCGAAGAATACGAGGTTCGCCGCCGACTTCGCCGCATTGAACTCGAATCGCTTCAGCAGATTCGATTGCACGAGAAACAGGGTCGTGACAAGGAATGCCCCGAATCCCAGCGACAGCACGACGGACCTGGTCTGATTGGCCGGACGGTAAAGGTTGGCAACACCTTGTCTCACGACGTACGGCCATCCCGCGCGGAGAGTGCGCTTCGCCACCCAGGAGAGAAATATCGCGCTCAGCGTGAGGATGCCGAGCACCGCCAGCGTGGCGCCGCTCATCCACAGTCCCTGCCGAATGGTGGACGCGCGCAGAAGCGCAATCGCCACGACGCTGAGCCCCAGCGCGACGTTGACAGCGACGCGTGGAATGTCGTTCCAGCGCATCCGGAGAACTTCGGAGTCGGCATCGCGGCGCAGTGTCTGAAGAGGCGACACGTTGCGCAGCGCCAGCAGCGGGCGCAGCGAGAAGATGAGCGCGATCCATCCGCCCACGATGATGCCGGTGATGATAGCACCCGGCTCGAGCGACACTGCGACGTCCACAGGCAGGAACTCGCCGAGCACGGAAGGAAGTCCGAGCTGCACCGCGACCCCCAGTGCCGCGCCGGCGATTGCGCCGAACAGTCCCATCGCCGCCGCCTGCGCGACGTACATCGCGAGCACCTGTCCGCTCGACGCGCCGAGACATCTCAGAATTGCTACAGTGTCTATCTTCCGCGAAACGAACGCCCGTACGCCGCTCGCTACGCCTACTCCGCCGAGGAGCAGTGCGACGAGCCCGACGATGCCGATGAACTGCGTGAGCTGTTGAATCGCTTCTGTCGCCGCCTGCTCGCTCTGAGTGACGGTCGTGGCGCGGAGCTGTGCCTTCTCCAGCGAAGGCCTGAGCGGCGCGACGAGCTTGTCCGGATCCACCGCTCCTGGCAGCCTGGCCAACACACCGTACTCGGCGGTACTTCCAAAAACCAGCAGCTGGGTCTCGGCGACGTAACGCTCGGGGATGAAGACGCGCGGGCCGATGATCTCGGCGACGCCCGGTATGCCGGGGACGTCCTTGAGCGTCGCACCGATGACAAACCTTCCGAGCCCGAGTGTCAGCGTGTCGCCGATCCGGGCATTGAGGGCGACGAGGAGTGAAGGATCAACGAGTGCGACCGGACCCGACTGCAACGTGCGCCACCGGTTGGCGGGTTGAGTCGTGATCTGTCCGTAGAACGGGTAGTTCGCGCTTACCGCCCGGACCTGAACGAGTCGCGTCGCTCCGGTGCGCGGCACCAGCGCCATCGAAGGGAAAGTGACAACGTGCGCGTACTGCGCGCGTCCCCTCGTCCTCACTGTATCGAGGATTGCGTTCTGTTCCGGAGTGAACGGCCGCCTCGCCGTGAAAGCGACGTCACCGCCCAGCAGGGATCGGGATTGCTCGCGAACGGATTGCGTGACGTTTCCGGCGAACGAGTCAATGGCGACGAGCGCGGCTACGCCGAGCGAGATTGCCGACATGTAAAGCAGGAGCCGGCGGCGCGCGCTGCGACTCTCGCGCCAGGTGAGTCCGGCGAGCTGTCTCACGGACGCTCGCCGGGTGTATTGTTGGGCGGAATCGCTCACGCCGCGGCCTCGGTATCCCCGACTATGCTGCCGTCGCTGAGACGGATGGTGCGTGCCGCGCGCTGTGCGAGGACTGCATCGTGCGTGACGAGGACGATGGTGGATCCCGATTCGCGGTTGAGCGATTCCAGGAGATCGAACACGCGCACGCCCGTGCCGGCGTCGAGGTTGCCAGTCGGCTCGTCGGCGAAGAGAATGCGCGGAGAGTTGGCGAATGCGCGTGCGATGGCGACGCGCTGCTGCTCGCCGCCGGAGAGCTGCATGGGGAAGTGATGGCCGCGGTTGCCAAGTCCGACGCGCTCGAGGAGCTCGTCGGCTCGGGACTCGGCGCCGTCGATGCCCTGGAGCTCGAGGGGAACCTGAATGTTCTCGCGCGCCGTGAGCGTGGGGATGAGCTGAAAGCTCTGGAAGACGAACCCCACTTTCTCGCCGCGGAGCTTTGCCCGCTCGTTCTCGCTCATCGTCGTGAGGTCGTGGCCGTCGAGGATCACTCTTCCGCTCGTCGGGGTATCGAGTCCGGCAAGCAGTCCGAGCAGCGTCGTCTTGCCGCTGCCGGACGGTCCAACGATTGCGACGAAGCCGCCCTGCGGTATGGTGAACGAGACATTCCGCAGTACGGCTAGCTGCTGGTCACCGCTGCGATATTCCCGTGTAACTTCCTTTGCAATGAGCATCAGAATCCTGATAGTTGGTGTGCTGGCCGCTTCGGTCGCGTGCAGCCCGGAGCGAAATATGGACAGATCGACTGGTGAATCCCGTGTTACGAGTAACGCGCGGGTCGCCGGCAGTGTTGCGGCAGGAGCTTACGGCGATGCTGCAGGTGGCACTACGGCTGCGGCATCGGGAAAAGTTACTGTGCTGTTCTTCGGAACGAGCCTGACCGCCGGCTACGGGCTTGATCCGTCACTGGCGTTTCCCAATCTGATCGCGCAGAAGGCCGCGGATAGCGGGACTCCAATCGTGTCGGTCAACGCCGGCTTGTCGGGAGAGACTTCGGCGGGAGCGTTGAGGCGGATTGAATGGACGCTGCGGCGGCCAGTGGACGTGGTGGTGGTGGAGACAGGCGGGAACGATGCGCTTCGCGCGCTCGACGCGGACTCGCTCGAGGCGAACCTGCATGCGATCGTCGCGCGGATACGTGCGTTGCGACCTGAAGCGAAGGTTTTGCTGGCGGTGATGGAAGCGCCTCCGAACCTGGGCAGGCGGTACGCGTCGAGCTTTCGGAAGGCATACGCCGATGTCGCCAGGGCTGAAAATCTGACTCTCGTGCCTTTCCTCCTCGACCGGGTTGCGGGCCATCCCGAGCTCAATCAGGCGGACGGCATGCATCCGAACGAGAGGGGCGAGCGGATAGTCGCGGACAACGTCTGGCGCTCGCTCGAGCCGGTGGTGAGGGAGGTTTACCTAAGTGTTGAACCAAAGAGATAATGTCCCCTTGATGCCAAGATAGAAATGTCCCCTATCGGCTTGATCCTTTGTGAGGGTTGAGCCGGTGGAGCGGACGAGAATGTCGGCAATTGAGCTGATGCGCGCGGAGGTGTGCGTGCG